>CAJOED010000075.1:0-15064 GCA_905233335.1 uncultured Synergistales bacterium | reverse complement strand
CACTCGGCATAATCGACGACGTTAACGACAGCTCACTCATCCCTGACGAACACATCAACGCCGCCGCAGAAGGCACCGTATGCTGTAAGTTCTGGGGACTCGGCTCTGACGGTACAGTCGGCGCAAACAAGAACAGCATCAAGATTATCGGCGACCATACAGACATGTACGCTCAGGGCTATTTCGACTACGACAGCAAGAAGTCCGGCGGCATCACTATGTCGCATTTACGTTTCGGGAAATCACCGATAAAGTCAACGTACCTCATCGACAATGCAGATTTTATCGCGTGCCATAAGCAGGAGTACGTGAACCAGTATGACCTGTTGCAGGGAATGAAGAAGGGCGGAACGTTCTTACTCAATACACAGTGGATGACTCTTGAGGCACTTGAGGAGCATTTACCCGCCAGCCTGAAGCGCAAGATCGCGAATTTAGGTTGCAAGTTCTACATCATCAACGCTGTAGACGAGGCACAGAAGATCGGACTTGGCTCACGAACGAATACGATAATGCAGTCGGCGTTCTTCAAACTTGCGAACGTTATACCGATTGATGACGCTGTGAAGTACATGAAGGAAGCCATCGTGAAGTCATACGGCGCAAAGGGCGAGGACATCGTGAAGATGAACTATGCGGCTGTTGATGCAGGTCTTGCGGGACTGGTAGAGATTACTGTTCCTGAAGCATGGAAGACAGCAGAGGACAAAGCGCACAAACGTCCTGGACTCCCAAGCGAGATACCTGACTTCATAAGCTATCAGGTTGACACGATAAACGGCCAGAAAGGAAATACACTTCCTTCAAGCGCATTTGTTGACGGCTATGAGGACGGACACTTCCCGGCGGGCACATCGAAATACGAGAAGCGCGGTGTTGCTGTGAACGTCCCTGAATGGAACGGCGCAAAATGCATACAGTGCAACCAGTGCTCAATGGTATGTCCTCACGCGGCAATCAGACCGTTCTTACTCAATGCAGAAGAGCAGGCAGTCGCCCCTGAAGGCTTCGGAGCAGTCGACGTGAAAGCACCGAAACTCAAAGCGGCAGGCTACAAGTACAAGATGCAGGTTGATGTACTTGACTGCTTAGGCTGCGGAAACTGTGCGGACATATGCCCGGTGAAGGCCCTCGAAATGAAGCCTAGTGCAACACAGACAGCCGAAATTGACAGATGGACATTCGCATTCGAGAACGTTGCGGACAAGAACGATGCCGGCGATAAGTTCACCGTACAGGGTTCACAGTTCCAGC
This sequence comes from uncultured Synergistales bacterium, assembly GCA_905233335.1. Classification (GTDB taxonomy): domain Bacteria; phylum Synergistota; class Synergistia; order Synergistales; family Aminobacteriaceae; genus JAFUXM01. The sequence goes on along the minus strand of CAJOED010000075.1, from coordinate 13,810 downwards.
GTCCGTTATTCGAGTTCAGCGGAGCTTGTGCTGGATGTGGCGAAACCCCCTACGCGAAACTCATCACGCAGTTATTCGGCTCACGCATGATCGTTGCGAACGCTACCGGGTGCTCATCAATTTGGGGCGGCTCTGCACCGTCAATGCCTTACACCGTGAACGCAGAAGGACACGGACCTGCCTGGGGCAACTCATTATTCGAGGACGCTGCTGAATACGGCATGGGCATGAAGTTATCGCTTAATGTCATGGTGAACTACTTGACGAGCGCAACAGAAGCCCTCCTCAAGATGGACGAAGTACCTGCTGAAGTGAAAGATGTCCTCAAGGGCTGGCTTGATGTTCACGAGGACGGAGAAGCATCAGTAGCGGCGGCGGCGAAAGTTGAGGAGTGCCTCGACAAGTTGTTCTGCTGCTGTGATGACTGCGGCGGCCCTGCACAGTTCAGTGATGAGGCAATGAAGGAGTTCTGCACTCTCTGTGAGTACAAAGACTACCTCGTCAAGAAGTCCGTATGGATCATCGGCGGCGACGGATGGGGCTACGACATCGGCTACGGCGGACTCGACCACGTACTCGGAAGCGGTGAAGACGTCAACGTACTCGTACTTGATACTGAAGTCTACTCGAACACCGGCACACCGACAGCGGCAATAGCACAGTTTGCGGCATCAGGAAAGAGAACGCGCAAGAAGGATCTCGGCAGAATGGCCATGACTTACGGAACAGTGTATGTAGCGCAGGTCGGTATGGGCGCGGACAAGAACCAGCTCATGAAGGCCCTCAAAGAAGCCGAAGCTCATAAAGGCCCGTCGTTGATTATCGCCTACGCACCGTGCATCAATCATGGAATCCGCGCGGGCATGGGCAAGACTCAGGAGCGCACGAAACTCGCCGTCGAGAAGGGCTACTGGCACCTCTACAGGTACAACCCGGATGTAGTGGGCAAAAACCCGTTCACGCTCGACAGCAAAGCACCGAAGTCATTTGACGATGTCGACGAGTTCATGAAGCAGTACAAAGAGTTCCTGCTCGGTGAAGTGAGATACTCATCACTGAAGAGGGGCTTCCCGGCAATAGCTGATGAGCTTTTCGACAAGAACGCGGCAGAAGCAAGAGAACGCTACGAGACGTACAAGGCACTCGCAGAAATGGGAGCACAGCCCGTAGCAGCGAAGTAGTATATTTTCACGAAACATCAAGGCCGGGTGTAGCTTGCCCGGCTTTTTATGTATGTTGCAGGAGGAGGACAGCAATGCGAAAAGGTTTTACACTGGTGGAGTTGTTGATTGTTATTGTGGTTATCGGGGTGCTTGCGTCTATGATGATGTTATCAAGCACTGAAGCGGTAACGTCTGCAAAGGCAACAAAAATTGTCAGCGATATGAAACTCCTTCAAAGGGCTGCTTTAGCGTGGTATCTCGATAATTACCAAAGAATAAAACTTACTAATAATGGCTTCAAAATAGACGGAGACAAACAGCTTCATGACCTTTTGAACGGCAAGAACTCCGAGATAACAAAATATTTCAGCAGTTCTAACCTGCAACTGAACAACGGAGGCAAAAATTACAGCAGCAGCAACAAGAACGAGTTTTACGCCGCGAAAGGTTATTATGCATTGTACATGGGAAATGCGAACACTGTATGTTATGTCGTGTATAAGATTTCTGATAACAATAACGCCTCAGAAGAAACGCGCCTTAAGGAAAAATTGAAAGCTCGTGCAAAATCTGACGGACTTCTGTCTTACACATACAGCTCACAAAAAGACTCAAATGGAAAGTCTAAGAGCACAGCAAAAGAATATAATGGTATAGATGCTAACGTTTTCATAAAAGTCTTTGAGTTATAGGAGGGTTAGAGATTGCAGTTTCGTAAATTCGGGAACAAATATTTTTTGCGTATCGACAGAGGAGAAGAAATTATTTCTACGCTGAAAACTTTTTGTGAGAGCGAACATATCACCCTCGCAGAAGTAAAAGCACTCGGAGCAGTCGATGATTTCAACGTGGGACTGTTCGACGTAAAAGAAAAAAAATATCACACAAACCGCTTCACTTTCCCGGCCGAAATCGTCAGCCTATGGGGGACAGTTACGACAAAGGACGGCAAATTCTACCCGCACATACACATGAGCGCAGGAGATGAGAAAGGTAACGTGTTCGGCGGCCACCTCAACAACGCAACCGTCAGCGCAACGTGTGAGATGATTGTAGAAGTTTCGGACGGAGTAATCGAGCGGAAATTCAGCGAGGAAGTCGGGCTAAATCTTTTCGAGTTCGTGAACTAGTGCATGAGGGGCGAAAATTCCGACACACTTACGGGGCTTTTTACGCGCGGGGCATTCATTGAGCGTTCCGGGAATTTGCTTCAGGACGGCGAAAAGGGCTATGCTGTTGCGTGGTTCAACCTCGACAACTTCAAGATGTTCAACAAGCGTTTCGGCTTCACGAGGGGCGACGAGATACTGAAAGAAATTGCCGGGATTTTGAGCGCGGTATTCCCTGATGATGTCATTGCGCGTTTCAGTGATGATAATTTTGCGGTGTTCACGGACTGGGCTTCCGTCGAAATGAACATTGACACCGTGCAGGAATATTTATACTCACTTCATGATGACGTTACGTTGCGATTAAGAGCCGGAATATATTTCCCTTCCGACTATGAAGATATACGTTCGGCGTGCGACCGGGCAAAATTGGCTTGCGACTCCATCCGCAAAAATCATTCTGTGAGTTCGTGCATGTTCCACGACGGAATGAGCAGAGAATTAGCGTTGCAGCAGCACATACTCGACAACCTCAACACCGCCATGAACAACGAATATATTACCGTGCTGTATCAGCCCATTGTGAGGTTATCGACCGGGAAAATCTGCGAGGTAGAAGCCCTTGCTAGGTGGAATGACCCGGAACTTGGCCAAGTATCTCCCGGAGAGTTCATACCGACGCTCGAACAGTACCGGGAAATTCACAAGCTCGATGTGTACGCAATGAAGAGGGTATGCAGGGACTACAGGACGCGCAGTGATGAGGGGCTTCCGTTGCTGCCTGTGTCGATTAACCTTTCACGCCTGGACTTTGAACTGTGCGATGTAATTCACGAAATAGAACTTGCCGTCATGCTGAACAACATACCCCGCCGCATGATTCACATAGAGATAACAGAGAGTGTCAGCGAGGAAGATATGACTGTGCTGAATTTGGGCATCGAGAAATTCCGCGCGCTTGGCTATGAAGTATGGATGGACGATTTCGGGTCGGGGTACTCGTCGTTGAACGTCCTGAAAGACTACAGCTTTGACACGGTGAAATTCGACATGAAGTTTCTGCACGGTTTCGACATCAACAAGTCAGAGAAAGCGAAATACATCATCAGCTCGAATTTATCAATGGCACGTCTGATGGGAATGCAGGCACTTGCTGAAGGTGTCGAGACTGCCGAACAGCTCGAATATTTGCGCTCTATAGGTTTCGACAAGGCGCAGGGTTATTATTTCGGAAAGCCCATGACGCTTGATGAGATATTTGCGCTTGAACGGGGAACAGAAACAGCAGAGATTACCCGGTCAGGACATTAACGCCGAACTTACCAAGCATAACGCCCAGCCTGCACACTGGAAGCCCGACAACATTGAAGTAGTCTCCCTCGATGCCCTCAACGAGCAATGAGCCTTTGCCCTGAACAGCATACGACCCTGCTTTGTCGTCGCATTCTCCCGATGAGATATATGCACGTATTTCGTCATCACTCAATGCCCGGAACTTTACCCTAGTGTGCTCGACGTGAGAGATTACCCGCACCACTGAACACACACTGACTCCCGTCATCACGACATGTTCACGTCCCTGAAGCATCTTCAGCATTCGGAATGCGTCTTCACGGTTTCGGGGTTTGCCGAGTATTTCTCCGTCAATTACTACGATAGTGTCAGCGGCAATGACGATTGAGTCCGGGAATTTCTCCGCTCCTGCTTGTGCTTTGAGGCGTGATAGTCTGCGGCAGAGTGATTCGGGGTTTTCGGTGTCAGCGTGTGATTCGTCAACGTCGGGAGTGAAGACCTCGAACGCAAGACCAAGCTCGTGAAGCAGTGCCCTGCGCCGGGGACTTCCTGAAGCAAGAATTATCCTCATATCTCACACCTCACGACAACAGCCCGACAACGTGAGTCAGTGCCACGCAAACAAAAATTATGCCCAAAGACAGCCGCGCCGCATACACCGAAATACGCCCGCTTCCCCGCGTCAACAAGTCCACGCATAAACTTCAACGACACCAGCAAAAATTCATGAGGCTGTTTCATATCACACCCAAAGACAGCAACACCGCCACTGTTCCGACAATGAGACAGTACACACCGAAATATGCCCACTTCCCCGCGTCAACAAGCCCACGCATGAACTTCAACGACGATAGGCCAAGCACGAACGCTACTAACGCCGCCCACAGCCAGCCTTCCGGGAGAAATACGGCCTCGCCGCCCTTCATGAACTTCAACGCCTCAAGCAGAGTCGCTCCCAGTATTGCCGGTATTGAGATAAGGAACGAGAAACGAAACGCCTCACTTATTCCCAAGCCCATGAACAAGCCCATAGCTATCGACATTCCCGAACGTGAAACTCCCGGCAGAACTGCTATACCCTGCGCAATTCCGACACATACAGCGATTTTCAGGAGTGAGGAATTTCCGCGCGTACGTGATAACACCGGCACAAGAAGAAGCACTAACGCCGTGAAGATTTCGCCGATGCCGACAAGCAATAAGCTCTCTGATACTTTGTCGACGGTGCTTTTCAGGGACAAGCCGATTATTGCCGTTATGAACGACGCTATTATGATTGCCCAGCCGTATGACCAGCCGGAATATTTTTTCCGCGTGAACCAGCCCCCGAACCACTCGATGAGGATCTGCAGAATGTCCCGCCAGAAAAATATCACTACTGCTAACAGCGTCGCAAAATGTAAAAGTATGTCGAACGCTACGAGGTTTTCACCGAAACCCATAAAAATCTGCATTATCGCCAGGTGTCCCGAACTGCTTACGGGCAGAAACTCACATAACCCCTGCACAGCTCCCAAAATCAACGAATGAATCATAAACTCTCACTCCTAGAAAAAATCTTTCTCGTAGTTCGCTGTGTCGTCATAATACCCGGAACGTTTCAGCGATATTACAGGCAGTACAACAGCAAATGATGAGTTGCGCTTCCTCAATACATCACGCACACGAGCCTTTATCGTCTTCTTGAGCGCGTCAACATTCGCACGTTTGCCCTGAGATTCCTGAATGGCTCTCTCACTCGCCGCATACAGCTCATTGAATACCTGCTTGGAGTCGTCCGATATGAATACCCCCTGCGTTTCTATCGCTACAGGTGCTAACAGGTTGCCTCTGTCATCAATCGATGCCGCTACAACCAACACGCCGTCTTCAGCAATCTCACGACGCTCCTTCAGAACTTCGCTCTTTATGCTCCCTGCCGCATTGCCGTCAACGATTACTGCTCCTGCCTGAACATGTCCGTGTTTTTTCGGGGGGGCGTTTTTCGTGAAGGTCAGTATGTCGCCGTTCGTCATCAGAAAGATGTTTCGCGGAGAAATCCCGACTTCCTGCGCAAGCTGTGAATGACGTACCATGTGTTTATACTCTCCGTGTACAGGCACGAAATACTGCGGCTTCACGATGTTCATGATGATTTTGAGTTCTTCACTCGACGCATGGCCGGATACGTGGGTCTGCTTCTCACGCTCGTAAATCACCTCGCACCCCTGCGAAAACAAACGGTTGATTGTATTGTTCACGAGCTTTTCATTGCCGGGTATCACCGACGCTAACAGGAACACTACATCATGTTCGCCCAAGTCGATGGATTTATTCTCTCCCCTGCTCATCGTAACAAGCCCGGAGAATGGCTCTCCCTGACTCCCCGTCGTAACAATCACCAGCTGATTATCCGAATACTTCCATATTTCCTCAATCTGAATAATCATCTTGCTGTCGATTTTCAGGTAGCCCAAGTCCCGCGCAAGATCTACATTGCGTACCATGCTCCGTCCCAAAAACGCTATCTTCCTGTTGAAGCGTGCTGATACGTCCGCAACCTGCTGTATTCTGTGAACGTTGCTTGCGAATGAAGATATGATTATGCGTTTCGTCCTGTACGTCCTGAAAAGCTGGTCGAGCGTTCCGGCTATCGTGCGTTCGGAAGGAGTGAAGCCTTTGCGTTCTGCGTTAGTGCTGTCGGAACAAAGAAGCATTACTCCCTTTTCGCCCTCTTCAGCAAATGCTCCGTAGTCAGTTGTGCGTCCGTCCACCGGAGTACTGTCGAGCTTGAAGTCCCCCGTGTGAATTATTCGTCCTAGCGGCGTATCAATCGACAGTGCGACACCGTCCGGGATTGAGTGAGCTACAGCTATGAATCTTATCGTGAATGAACCTATCTTGATGACATCTCCCGCGCGCACCTCAAAAGTTTTGGGCTTGTAGCCTGGAAGGTCATCCTGCAGCTTGTTCTTAATCATGCCGAGCGTTAATTGCGTCCCGTAAATAGGAACATCGAGCCGCGGCAGTACGTAGGGCAGTCCTCCCGTGTGATCTTCATGACCGTGCGTGATGATTATCGCGAGTATTCTGTCCCTGTTCGCCTCAAGATACGAGATGTCCGGCACAATGTAGTCAATGCCGGGGAGTTCGCTGTCCGGGAATTTCAGCCCGCTGTCGACAACAATAATTTCGTCGCCGTACTCGAACACGTACATATTCTTTCCGATTTCTCCGAGACCTCCGAGCGGTATGAAGTTCAGGTGTTCTTTGTCGAAATCATTTCTGCGTCTGTGTGAATTTCTTTGCGTCAAATAATTAGCCTCCTTACTGTGAAAAAATTTGTGTATGTTTCAGCCCGATATGCGAGCGTTAAATCCTGTATGCTAATATAAATCGGCAATATTATATTATAAGTTAGCAGGGGAAAATTTTTTTGTGCATCAAAAACTCTCCTGCGAAAATTCACAAGAGAGCATACATACTTTACACCTGAAAAATTTATAATTCCGTTCGTGGAAACGTGGCCGAGCGGTCGAAGGCGTGCGCTTGGAGAGCGTAAGAGGAGAAATCCTCCCAGAGTTCGAATCTCTGCGTTTCCGCCATTTTTTTATCTCCCTCACTACCTCCAGCAGTCATACACAAACGCGGGCGGAATGTTGAACATCACAAAACGTGTTTTCATGTGCGCAAATTTCTTCTTCAGTACGTGCTTCATGATTGACGAGTACTGATACGCTACAAAATGTCCGTCGGGCTTCAGTGCCTTCACTACGCCGTCAAGAATCCTCACAGTCATTTTGGGAGGCAGAACAGTAAACGGCAGGCTCGAAATCACGAAATCAAGTTTCTCTATCCCGTTGTCGTTCATGTATTTCCGTAGTTCCTGCGCGTCGCTGTGAAGTGAAAGCCCATTATGTTCGGGGTGTTCGTCCTGTATCATTTTCTGCAATGCCGGGTCAATCTCGAACACTAATATTTTTGCGTCAGGACGTGCACGCTTCACAATCTCCCGCGTGAATACTCCCGTCCCTGCTCCAAGCTCGGCGATATATCTTGCGTTATCCCAGTCTACCCGGTCAAGCATCGCCCTCGTGAGAAACTTTGAACTCGGTGCAACACTTCCTATTTTGCGCGGTGATTTCGTAAAACGTTTGAAGAATGTCATGCTTTCTTTGAGATGCATTTATGAATTTCCCCTCCATAGTTATTATTGACTGTTCACAAGTATTATACATTGCGGAGATATTTTTATGGCGGCACAGAAGGGGGTCATCGAAATTATGTTGCTGTGTTTTTCCCCTCGTTGTCTGCACAGAAACATTCTGCCCTGCACTGTAACGACAGAAAATACTCTGTTGCGTAAAAATTTTCCCCTCAGCATTCTGCATTCTCGGCATTACACCGACGAAAATCATTTACGCTCGCAGATAAACATTATCACGTAAATGTTCCCCTCAATGTTTTTCACAATACATCACAGAAGCATCCTGCCCCCTCAACCTCCGCACGACACCTCACAGCATGACACACACAAAAATTTATTATTGCTTTATGCTATCATTAACTATTCATAACACGACAGGAGAACATTATCATGACGGAGAACAAAAAACGCCTCGTAGTTCTTACAGGTGCCGGCATAAGTGCAGAGAGCGGCTTCAAGACCTTCCGGGATTCCGGCGGCTTATGGGAGACATACAGCGTTGAAGACGTTGCGAGCATTGAGGGCTGGTACAGAAACCCAAAACTCATGACGGACTTCTACAACGATTTGCGCGCACAGCTCGAACATGCACAGCCGAATGAAGGCCATAAAGTTCTTGCGGAACTCGAAAAATATTTTGACGTTCACATCATCACACAGAACGTTGACAACCTTCACGAAAAGGCCGGAAGTCATAACGTGCTCCACCTTCACGGCGAACTGACAAAGGCGCGGGCAGTCAACAACGAGAACAAAATCATCGACATCGGCTACAGGAAATTAGCATACGACGAGAGAAATTCTGACGGTGAATTGTTGCGGCCTCATATCGTCTGGTTCGGCGAGGCTGTACCCGAAATCATGAACGCGGCAAGGCTCGTCAGGAGTGCGGATATTTTTGCGGTCGTCGGGTCGTCGTTAGTAGTTTATCCTGCTGCTGGACTCGTGCATGACCTGCGGGGAAGTGCTCGTGCATATCTGATTGACCCGGCAGAAGTCGACGTGCCTAGAGGGCTGAAGTTCCGTGTGATTCGTGAGGTTGCGTCGAAAGGGTGCGCGATTATGCGTGATGAGTTATTGAGGGAGGAAAAATCATAATGGCATTCAAGAAGTGGAAGGATGTTCCTGAAGTCGTCGAGGCCGTAACGAAACTTGATGACGCTGCATATCAATATTTCAGGCTGTTGGAGACCGGAACGAACGAGGACAGAGCACAGGCGCAAAAAGTTTGGGCTAACATGTCGTCGTCATACTGGGAGATACTGTTCGCAATCATCGACGCACAGACTAAATCAATGCCCGAAGCCCTCACGTTTGATGATGAAGAGCGGCTGTTCATAGATCTTGGGTGTGTGCCCGGAGTGCTCAACCTCAACGCAAACTTTGACGCAAAAAGCTATTTCTCCCAAAAGTGCGCCGGAGATATTTTCCCCGTTATGACCTTCTCTGACTACATCGCTGAATGCTGGGCGGCCATCAACGGCAAAGAACCTCCCGTGCCCGTTATCGGAATGACACTCAATGACCGCATAAACGCCCTCAATGAAGCTCTCGTTACGGTGCAGGGAAAACGCAACACGTTCATAGCAACTCTCGCGAAAATTTACCCGACAAACCTCAATGTGAGTCAGACTCTACAGGCAATGAATGAGTACCTGATGTCGTATGTGAAGGTGAATATGCGCGTCCCCGAATACAGAGAAGGCGACGAGGCAGCCCGACAGAAATTAGCACAGCAGAGAAAAGCATACATTGACGCGGAGAAAAATATTCTGCTGTTTGTGTCGTCGGCGCAAAAGAACGAGGCAAAACCTCTTCCCCTTCCGCAGGCAGAGAGATTTACGGCAATGCAGGAACTCACGAAAGTAATCGCGAAAAAGATACTGTACTCACAAATTGACGCTGTGAAGATAGCACGACGCGCAAAGAAAATCACCGACTCTTGTGCTCAGATGTCCCCGCAAATGAAGCGTTCGGAACTACGTAATATGCTCGTCAAGAAGCGCGAATACCTCACAGTCCCGGCCAAGAATGCGCGATGTGATACGTCTCTTTTCTGTCAGCCCGACTCAACCCCGACGGATTACGTGAAAGATTATGACGTTTTCAGGGAGTTCGTGAATATGGACGTGGAAATGTTCAACGTTCCGAGAGTAAGAATGTACGGTATACCGCGAGTAATTTTTGTTCCGGGTATGGGCTTGGGAACTTATGACTGGCTCGATCATTCGTTACTTGTTCCGGCGTTCCCGGTCGGCGGCAATGACAAGTCGGTGAGCTACGCGATTGCTACATTCAGGTGGGATTCTGATGAGGACAGAAAGCTCAAAACTCCCTACGAGAACATCAAGGAGAACAGAAAGAAATCACTTCTTGCTATGGCACAGTCATTCTACAAGGACTATTCGTTATGGCTGGTGAAGGAGAAACGTGGCTACAGGATACTCCCGCGCGACACACATAAAATTTTCGTGCAGATGTTCACGCCCAAGCCCGAAGAGTAAGAATTATGCCTATAAATATACCCGGCGACCTTCCTGCAGTAAATATACTTGAGCGCGAAAATATTTTCGTCATGACCGAACGCCGCGCACAGAGTCAGGACATTCGCCCGCTGAGAATATTGCTGCTTAACCTCATGCCCACGAAAATTACTACTGAAACGCAATTAGCCCGTCTGCTCGGCAACACTCCGCTTCAGGTCGAAATGGAGCTGTTAGCTATGAGCGGCAGAACTCCCAAGAACACTCCTGCAGAACACATGATAGCGTTCTACAAAAATTTTTCGGCTGTTCGTGATGAGTTTTTCGACGGAATGATTATCACGGGTGCACCGGTCGAGCATATGGCATTCGAGGAAGTATCTTACTGGCCGGAACTCTGCGAGATTATGGAGTGGAGCAAGTCCCACGTTCACAGCACGTTTCACATATGCTGGGGAGCGCAGGCCGGGCTGTATTATCACTACGGCATCCCGAAAATACATTTGCGGCAAAAATTATTCGGTGTCTTTCATCACAGAGTTACACACAAGGGGTCAATACTTTTTCGGGGGTCTGATGATGTCTTCATGGTGCCTCATTCACGATACACTACGATAATGCGCGGCGACGTGAAGAAAGTTCCTGCGCTGAAGATATTATCAGAGAGTGAAGAAGCCGGAGTGTATGCTGTTTCGACGAACGAGGGACGGCAGCTGTTCATTACGGGACATTCGGAGTACGACCCGGAGACTCTTGCGCTCGAATACTGGCGGGACAAACGAGCCGGGATTGCTATACACGTGCCGTATAATTACTTCCCTGATGACGATGACACAAAAACTCCCGTATGTACGTGGCGTTCAAGTGCTAACCTGCTGTATTCGAACTGGCTGAATTATTTTGTGTACCAGCAGACACCTTATGACGCACGAAAGATTACTGACTTAAAGATTAATTGAAAGGTTACTATCATGAACTCAAAGAAAATCAGTCTCAAAACCATTCTAATTATGCTTGCACTTCTACCGTTAATTCTCGCAGTATGCATTATTGCCTTCGCAACCTCGCGCGTGTTCGTGAGCAACCTCAAGCAGTCGACAAAAGAACAGCTCATTGTTGCGGCGCGTGCCCTCAAAGAATATTACGAGTACGACATCGTGAACGATAACGACCTCGTAGACGGCTTCATACGCTACGACCCTTCATTCATCGACACAATGAAATCTACAGGAGTCGAATTCACGCTGTTCAAGAATAATATGCGCTTCATGACGACCATACGGGACGCAAACAACAAACGCATAGAGGGCACTCCTGCTTCTGACGCTGTATGGCGGACGGTCAGCGCGGGCAATGATTACTATTCCGACAACGTAATAATCAACGGCCTCCAGTATCACGTGTACTACATGCCCATAAAGTTCAACACAAAAGTATACGGCATGGCATTTTCGGGTAAACCTGCTACTGCGATTAAGGCGGCAGAAAGAAACATCTACAAGATAATACTCACAATCAGCGGGGCACTGATATTCATATTCATGATAGTAATGGTAATAGCCGCAAAGCATATTGCTGACCCATTGAGGGAAGTAGCCGCAAGAATAGAAAAGTTACTCGATGTCAATCTTGAAGTGAAGATAAATACCAGTACGAATATTTACGAAACATCACAGCTCATTATGGCTTCCGAAAAGTTGAGCAGCGTCCTCAATGATGCCGTGAAAAAAATTCAGGACTCGGCGTTTGCACTCACTGACACGGTGAAAGAAACAGCAGAAATGGCTGGTGAGTCGTCTTACGCGTCGGCACAGATTGCGGAATCCATGCAGGCACTCGCGAAAACTACCGTGAGTATGGCGGGAAGCGTGAGAAACATCAACGAGAACGTTATGAACATGGGCGGCGTGATTGAGCAGGCTGTGAAGAACGTAGAGAACTTGACGAAAAATTCCGGGACTATGACGGACGCGAACAATACGGCACTCGAACACATAGAGAGCGCGGCAAAATCATCAATGAAGTCGTCAAAGGCCATAGACCTTATCACGCAGAAAATTCACGCAACGGACGAGGCAGTATCGAAAATCACCGCAAAAGTCAGAATGATTACGGACATAGCGACACAGACGAACTTGCTATCACTGAACGCAGGAATTGAGGCGGCTCGTGCAGGGGAAGCGGGAAAAGGTTTCGGGGTAGTTGCGGCGGAGATAAAGAAACTTGCTGAAGACTCGAATCATTCGGCGGAACAGATTAACGACATCGTAGCGGAAATTCGTGAGCTGTCGAGTGATTGCGTCGGGCAGGCCGCTGAAGTTCGCGAACTCATAACGGAAGAAGGGAACTTGCTGGCTGAAACCCTCGAAAAATTCCGGGCACTTGCGAATAATATTACGTCGTCGGTGAAAGAAATAAGTTCTGTATCGCACATCACGACAGAGCTTGAGGGCATCAAGGACACAATCCTGAACGCCGTCAGTGATCTGGCAGCAATATCGGAGGAGACATCAGCGACGAATGAGGAAGTTGCAGCGTCAATTGATATGGTTGCGGAGAACGTGAAGAAGGTTTCGGATGACACTAACACGATGAACGGACTTGCGGAGGATCTGAAAGAGGCCGTATCGTATTTCAAGTAGCAGAAAGGACTAATGACGATGCAAAAAATTCACGTAATCTACAGGATTTCGGACAAGGGGTACAACAAGGACAAGAGCAAACTCGACAACGCAACGAAAAAGCACTGTCTCATGAATGCGGCGGAAATTTTCGGGCGTGAGAATTTCTACGTGATAGCCGACAACTGTTCGCCGGAACTCGTGAGCTTCATACGTGATGAGGGCTTCATGTTCGAGGAGACTCACGGGGGAAACGGGCCGACGTTTAAGCGTGCACTCACAAAGGCAGTAAGTGAATACGATGATGACGATATAGCGTACCTGCTTGAGGATGACTATCTGCATTTGCCGGGGAGTCTTGAACTCATACGCGAGGGGTTAGCGATTGCCGACTATGTTACGCTGTACGATCACCCGGATCAATACGAGAAGTATACTTTGCGGCGAAAGGGAGCGGCTCCACTCAATCGGTGGAATTTGCTGAAAACGCGCGTATATCTCACGGAGCATTCACACTGGCGGGAGATACCTTCTACGACAATGACATTTGCGGCAAGGGTGAAGACTCTGAAGGAGGACTGCAGGATATTGATGTGCCAGCCGGACACAGGGCCGACGGATGATTTCGGGACGTTCTTGAAGCTCACGAAACGAAGAAGCCTCATTGACGCGGTGAATATTCTGCAGATGCCGAAGAGGTTAGCGGCGTTGATTGTGATGAATAATTTTGCGCTGTTCAGGAAGAAGCGGAAACTCATCGTGTGTATTCCGGGACGGGCGACGCACTGCGAAACGAAATGGCTTTCACCGTTAGTGGACTGGACAAAAATATAGCACATGATAAAATTTCCGGCGTAAAATCATCACAAGAAAGGATTGACAGAAATTATGCGGAATTTGTATAATGGCTCACGGCTCACGGCTCACGGCTCACGGGCACAAATTCTGTCCTCAC
>CAJOED010000074.1 GCA_905233335.1 uncultured Synergistales bacterium | reverse complement strand
ACATGATACACCACGCAAGAATGTTACGCTGACTTTCACTGCACAAGGGACAGCATGACACAGAGAGCGAGGGCGTTTTGCCGACTTTCCCGACACAAAGGGACAGCATGATACACCATGCAAGAATGCTACGTTGACTTTCACTGCGCAAGGGGCAACATGACACAGAGAGCGAGGGCGTTTTGCCGACTTTCCCGACACAAAGGGACAGCATGATACACCACGCAAGAATGTTACGCTGACTTTTACTGCGCAAGGGGCAACATTACACCCACGAAAAATTCTCATAACTTACGCAATTTTTTTCACGATAAATTATTTATAATATGCGTAATTTCACAAAACACCGAAAAATAATATATGAGGCAGAACATGAAAAAATTTATTGCCGTTTTGTTCATGATAGTAATTTTTGCATTTCCCGTCAGTGCTTCGGAATTTTACGACAGAGAACCGACGTTCTCACCGTACTATGCGGGAGTGCTCAAGTCTTCCGTACTGAATGAGGCATTGAGGGAACTCAACTACATTCGCGGGCTTATCGGCGTTCCGAACAACGTAACACTCAACGCTGACTACAACAACAAAGCCCAGCACGGAGCAGTCCTCCTCGACGCAATCAACACGCTCTCACACACTCCCGGCAGACCTTCCGACATGAGTCAGAGCTTCTACCAGCTTGCTTACGACGCAGCATCACACGGCAATTTGTCTTACGCGTGGAAGAGCATCAACGGTCGCGGCATGGGTGATATGACGCTCATCAAGTCATTACGTCAATGCATGGACGACTCCGACAGCGGCAACATATCACGTGTCGGACACAGACGCTGGCTCATGAATCCACGCATGAAGTCAGTCGGTTTCGGGTTGAGCACACGTCGCGGCTATGCTGTTACTTACGTGATTGAGGAGTTCGGGAAGTCAGGCACTCTATCACAGCAGGAGTACCAGCAGTATTTACGGTGGAAGAGTTGGCCGATTGCCGACGAGTTCATAGCTTGGCCGTCAAGTAAAAACCCGCACCCCTTGTCGTATTTCGGGAAAGATACAGCATGGTGTGTTGTCCTGAACGGTGATGTGTTCGACCAGTGCAGGAATGTCCGCGTGAAGCTCACACGGCAGAGCGACGGCAGAACGTGGAATTTCGGCGGGTCATCCAGTTCCGGCTTCTTCACTGTTGCACCGAACAACGTAGCTTACGACGAGTGCATAATCTTCCGCCCGAACAACATGACATACAACAACGGCGACGCATTCACCGTAGAAGTTACCGGCCTCACACGCAGGAACGGCAGAACAGGAAGCATCTCTTACAGCGTGAAATTTACGGGGACTAGTTCAGGCGCGAAACAAACATCATCATTCACGCCAATACGCCTTCCACAGCCGCCAAAGGAAGACATACAAAACATCAGGAAGTCATCGCGTAAAAGGCGCGTTGTACGATAGATATTTTTTTCAGGAGGTAATATTTTCATGAAGAAGTTTGCAGTAGTTTTCACAGCAGCAGTATTAGCAGTGTCCGTAGTGGCAGCATTCGCCGCAACAGATGCCCTCGTGGGTGCGTGCATCTACAAGTTCGACGACACGTTCATGACCGGCGTACGTAACGCAATGCGCGCGGAAATGGACAAGCAGGGCGGAGAACTCGAAATCGTCGACAGCCAGAACAGACAGCCCATGCAGAATGACCAGGTCGACGCGTACATCTCGAAAGGCGCAAACGCACTCATCGTCAACCCCGTAGACAGAACAGCCGCCGAACCCCTCATGAACAAAGCAAAGGTAGAGGGACTCCCGATAGTGTTCGTCAACCGTGAGCCTTATGCAGAAGTCATGAACGCTTACGACAAAATCTGGTACGTCGGCGCAAAGGCTGAAGAGTCCGGCACACAGTCAGGGCAGATTATCGCTGATTACTTCAAAGCCAACCCGAAAGCTGACAGAAACGGCGACGGCAAAATCCAGTACATTATGATTCGCGGTGAACAGGGACACCAGGACGCAACACTCCGCACAGAGTTCTCAACGAAGGCCATGAAGGACGCAGGCTTTGAGATCGTCGAGCTCGGCAACGACACAGCAAACTGGGACAAAGTACAGGCCACCGACAAAATGAAGGGCTTTATCTCCGCTGTAGGCATTGACGCAATCGAGGCAGTACTCGCGAACAATGACGATATGGCACTCGGCGCAATCGAGGCTCTCAAGGCTGAAGGCTACAACATGGGCGACCCCGCGAAATACATTCCTGTAGTGGGAGTTGACGCAACAGCACCGGCACTTGAGGCAATGAAGGACGGGTCAATGCTCGGAACAGTCCTCAACGACGCGGACAACCAAGGCTATGCGGCAGTACGTGTAGCAGTTCTTGCGGCTGACGGGAAGCCCGTAACAGAAGAGAGCATCGGCTACAAGATTACGGACGGCAAATACATCTGGATCCCCTACCGCCCTGTAACAGTCGATAACTATCAGGAACTCATGAAGTAACGAGATATGACACAACAGCCCCCGTTATTTTTTCGTGGCGGGGGTTTATTTTGTGAACGAGAGGTGAATTTTTCTTGCGTAAAGTATTTATTCTTGCACTGGTATTTATTGTTTCCCTTTCATGTTGTGCGTGTGCTGACGAGGTGAAAATCGGCTCATGCATATATACGTTCAATGACGCTTTCATGCTGCGTTTCAGAAACGCTATGGCCGACGAGAGTCCCAAACTTGGAGCAGAACTCACACTTGCGGACTCAAAGAATGACCAGACGACACAGGATGCACAAGTCGATGAGTTTATCGCCGCAGGAGTGAAAGCACTCATCATTAACCCGGTGAACAGAATGGACGTTCAGACGATGGTGGACAAAGCACGAGCCGCAGACATTCCGATAGTGTTCATTAACAGGGAGCCGATGCCGGAAGTGTTAGCGAGCTATCACAAAGCCTATTACGTCGGGGCAAAACCCGAAGAGTCCGGCACACAGTCAGGACAGCTCATAGCAGATTATTTTCATGAGCACCCTGAAGCGGACAAAAATCATGACGGCAAAATACAGTTCGTAATGTTACGCGGTGAGAACGGACATCAAGATATGATTGCGCGTTCGAGGTATTCAGTTCTTGCGCTGAAGAATGCCGGTTATGAGCCTGTAGAAATCGCCGGAGCCATAGCGAACTGGGAAAAACTTCAGGCCATGAACATAATGAACGCTTTTATCATGTCAATCGGTGCGGAAAACATCGAGGCAGTGTTAGCGAATAATGACGAAATGGCACTAGGAGCTGTCGAGGCCCTGAAAGCCAACGACTACAACAAAGGCAACCCCGAAATGTATATTCCCGTCGTAGGTGTCGACGCGAACGCTTCAGCACTTGACGCAATGAATGCCGGCGAAATGCTCGGAACTGTCCTGAATGACGCTGACAACCAGGGCATAGCGGCAGTGAGGCTTGCGGAGGCTGTTGCTTCAGGAAGGGACATCGGCACAATCGGCTATGAGGTTACGGACGGAAAATATGTCTGGATACCGTATCAGAAAATTACGAAAGGAGAGTGAAAATCGTGGGTGAATATTTGCTTGAGATGAAGAACATCACGAAAACATTTCCCGGCGTAAAGGCTCTTGATAATGTACAGCTCAATGTCCGCAAAGGAACAGTGCACGCGCTCATGGGCGAAAACGGAGCAGGAAAATCAACGCTCATGAAGTGTCTTTTCGGGATATACGAACCGAACGGCGGCGAAATATTCCTGGACGGTAAGAAAGCGAACATACATTCGGCGCGTCAGGCAATGGATCAGGGCATCGCAATGGTACATCAGGAACTGCACCCGATACGCTTCCGTTCTGTTATGGAGAACGTCTACTTGGGAAGATTTCCGGGTCATATGGGAGTCGTAAACCACAAGGCAATGTACGACAAGACAAAGGCACTCTTTGAGGATCTGGAGCTTGATGTTGATCCGTTGGCGTTGGCGGGGGAACAGTCAGCGGCAATTCTACAGATGATGGAGATAGCGCGCGCGGTTGACATGAAAGCCAAGATAATAATTCTTGACGAGCCGACATCATCACTTTCTGACAGGGAAGTGGAGCACCTGTTCAAGATAATCAACAGACTACGTTCGCAGGGAGTAGCATTCATATACATATCGCACAAAATGAAGGAGATACTCGAAATTTCCGACGAGGTTACGATCATGCGGGACGGTACTTATGTCGGTACTTGGCCGGTCGTCAACAAGGAAACGGGCGAGAAACTCACAAATGATTTCATTATACGTCAGATGGTGGGACGCGAAATGACCAGTCAGTTCCCGCCGCGTGAAGGCAAGCCGTCAAGTGAAGTTGTGCTGAAGGTTGAACATGTATGCTCGCCGCTGCGAAAATCATTCCAGGACGTGAGCTTTGAGCTGCACAAGCAGGAAATTTTAGGGATAGGCGGACTTGTCGGAGCACAGAGAACGGAATTTGTCGAGGCGTTATTCGGTCTGCGCGGCATTGCGTCAGGTGAGATACTGCTGAACGGTGCGCGGTATTCGGCCAAGTCTCCCGGTTTCGCGAAATCACGAGGGCTTGCGCTTCTCACGGAAGAGCGTCGTGCTACGGGAATATTCGGTATACTTCCCATACTCGAAAACACCGTAATAGCCAACCAGAAGAATTATGCGCATCTGGGCATACTCAACGAACGCAAACGCAGAATAGACGCTGACGAGGAATGCAGGAAACTCAACGTCAAGACACCCTCACTTGCGACGCTGATACAAAATCTTTCTGGCGGCAACCAGCAGAAAGTGTTGATCGCGCGCTGGCTCCTCACGAACTCCGACATACTGATACTTGATGAGCCGACACGAGGCATTGACGTAGGCGCAAAGTACGAGATCTACAACATCATGCTTGAACAGATTGCGCAGGGGCGTTCTATCATCATGATTTCGTCGGAGATGCCTGAACTCATGGGAATGTCGGACAGAATTATGGTAATGTGTGAAGGCAGAGTTACTGGTTTCCTGAACAAGGGAGAATACAGCCAGGAAAAAATTATGGCACTTGCTACACAGTTTGCAGTTCATAAGGACAACACAGCTGCATAACAAATACAGAAGGAGAAAATAATCATCATGGCAGAAAACACAACATCGCGCTCAAAACGTCTATTCACGACAGCGGGACTAATCTTTCTTGCGCTGGGTATCGTGTTATATTTCGCAAAGGCTCCTATGGGACTTAACCGGAAAATCTACGACCTCCCGATATTCTTGATCATCATCGGCGTGTGCTTTGCTCTCAAGGGCTTCATGTCAAAGAATGCTCCCGTGAATGAGCTTGAGACATCAAGAGTGTCATTCGTGGAATTTCTCACGAACAACGCAATACTGCTGGCAATGCTTGTGCTGGTCGTCGTAATATGTATACTTCAGCCGCGCTTCATGCAGATAAGGGTTGCGCTGGACATTCTCACACAGTCATCAACAAAGCTCATTATGGCACTTGGTATATGCTTTGCATTGCTGATTGCCGGCACTGACCTTTCAGCAGGACGCATGGTTGGACTTGCGGCGGTTGTGAGTGCCTCTATGATGCAGACAGCAACATACGCCAACAGATTTTTCCCGGATCTGCCTCAAGTTGAAGTATGGATACCGATAGTTGCGGCTATAGCGGCGTGCATGGTTTTCGGGGCGTTAAACGGCTTCATCGTGGCGAAATACGAAATGCATCCGTTCATAGCAACATTGGCAACCCAAGTCATAATTTACGGAGTATGCTCGCTGTATTTTGACATGCCTCCGAACAACTCACAGCCCATCGGAGGTATTCGTTCTGACTTTGCGCAGATAGGACAGATGAGATTATTCAGCGGGATCTATAAAGGCTTTCCCGGAATAAGTATTCTGATTCCGATCTCAATAGTAATCTGCATAATCATATGGTTCATTCTCAACAAGACGATATTCGGAAAGAACGTCTACGCTATCGGCGGCAACAGAGAAGCGGCAGTAGTTGCTGGTATCAACGTCTTCCGCAACATTATGTTCATATTCATTCTGGCATCGTTCCTTTATGGGATTGCCGGAGTTCTTGAGGCGGCACGTACAGCAGGAGCAACGAACAATTACGGCAACGGTTACGAAACTGACGCTATAGCTGCATGTGTTGTCGGCGGTGTCTCAATGAACGGCGGTATCGGGAGAGTCGGCGGGATTATCATGGGAGTGTTAATCTTCACAGTAATTCAGTACGGCTTGCAGTTCATCAATGTATCCCCCATGTGGCAGCAGGTCATCAAGGGCGTAATTATTGCGGTGGCTGTTGCTATCGACCTGACGAAATACCGCAGAAAGTAATCACGAGAAATATTATGCTCCCCTTGTCGTAATGGCAGGGGGATTTTTTGTGAGAAAAAATTTCGTGTTCATGTGATAATATTCTTTAAGAAAGGAGGCGGGGAAAAGTGAGAACTTTATCGGAATTGACAAAACACAACAAAACACAACAAAACACAACAAAACACAACAA
>CAJOED010000073.1 GCA_905233335.1 uncultured Synergistales bacterium | reverse complement strand
AATCATTAATGCCTTCATGAATATTTCGGGTTTCCTCGTGAACGTGTATAAGCTCACTGCACGCCACAGAATTTTTCTTTTCCCATCAGGCATTGAGTGATAACTTTCTCCCTTCATTGCCTGGAGGTTGAACTCCCTGATGATGTTCTGCGGCTGCAATATGTTTCTGTTCATGAGCCTCACTCGTTCAGTCTTTGCGTTGTGTTCGAGAAAGTCCGCCGTTCTGATCTGTGCCAGCGTGTTATGTTCATAGCGCATGATTTTCTTTTCCCGTGTATTATTATCACGCACAGAACCCATATTGTCATGCTGGACGTAGAAATACATGCATTCATTCACGAACGCGACTCTTTCAGCACAGCACAAAGCCTTAATCTGAAACTCGACATCTTCCCCGGACGTACAGCCCGAAAAGAATGATATGTTGTTGCTCATGAGAAAGTTTCTGTCATAGAGGCAGCACACCGGCGAAATTGTGCGCGAAAAGATAAGCTCTTCACCCGTGAACTTGCAGGAAGCTCCATCGCTCTCACTCACTGAAATATCTCCGTCCGTAAACTTGAGGCCACAGAACGAAATTTGCGCGTTGTGTTCAGTGATTGCATCGTGAAGCCGTGAGAGAAAATTTCTGCTGATGACATCATCGCCGTCAATGAAGCTCACGTATTCGCCATGTGAACTCGCAAGCCCGGTATTTCTTGCGCATGATACACCGAGATTTTCCGGGTGAGTTATGACCGTGAACTTTCTGCCGGAAGTGCTCAATATTTCGCGGGCAATATCTGCGGTGTCGTCGTGGGAAGCATCATCTACTAATATTATTTCTATGTCTTCATAGTTCTGTGCAATGACGCTTTCAAGTGAGAATTTTATTCGTGAGGCAGAATTATACGCGGGAATTATTACGCTGATTATAGCAATCACTCCTTAACATAAAAAAACAAGGCCGTAAATCCAAATCGTGGAAATCGACCGAGTTTTTGAGGGGGGTAAAACTATAAAACGATCGAACAAGAACGAGGGTCTACCAATTCAATTTTTGTTACGAAATCCCTTCTTGCAGGTTCAGGGTTTTCATGATTGATTGCGTTTCGTATTTGTTCGTTACGTCAAACATTATATCCCGAAATTCTCACATGTCAATAATAATTGCGAAAATTTTTTATACGTAACTAGTCTAATGTGATTGCGGGAAAAAATGCTAGAATAATTGCCCATATCAATTAACCGAATGCCCCTGCGCGGGGTAAATTTTTTTATTACGTGTGCAAACAAGGAGAAGGGAGAGAATATAAATTGTTTGCTCATTTTGTTGATTATCTTCATGCCGGGTCGCCAGCAAGCGTCGGAATTATTACGGTGGCACTGATGCTCATGTTCGGTTTTGCGCTGACGAGAATAACGAAACTTCTTAAACTCCCGAACGTTACCGCATACATCATCACCGGAATATTAATCGGCCCGTACTGTTTGAACTTGGTGCCGGAAATCGTTACGAGTTACACCTCCTTCCTTCCTGACGTAGCACTGGCATTTATCGCATTCAGCACGGGACAGTTCTTCAGGCTCGACGCTCTCAAAGGCAACGGGGCAAAAGTGCTGATTATTACGGTGTTGGAAGCGTGTATAGCGTCGGTGTTCGTGTTCATTGCGGCGTATTTCGTGCTCGGCATGGATTTATCGTTCTCCGTCGTCATTGCGGCACTGGCTTCTGCAACTGCTCCGGCCTCTACAATGATGACCATACGTCAGACAGGAGCGCACGGTGATTTCGTGAATACGTTATTGCAGGTCGTAGCACTTGATGATGTCGTCGGGCTTATCGCGTACAGTGTCGCCATATCTATTGCGCTTGCGTCGTCAGCATCGGGAGCGGGCTTTGAGTTCCGCAACATAATTACTCCCATACTACTCAACCTTGCGAGCGTGATAATCGGTGCTGTGCTGGGCGTTGTGCTGAAGATGATGCTTTTCCCGAAACGTTCTACTGACAACAGGCTGATAATTTCGGTGGCTGTTCTTTTCGGTTTCTGCGGAGTGTGTCAGGTACTCGGAGTTTCGCCGCTTTTGGGTTGTATGTTCATGTCGACGGTGTACATAAATATTACTGACGACGATAAATTGTTCAAGCAGCTGAATTACTTTAGTCCTCCGTTCCTGCTGTTGTTCTTTGTGAGGTCGGGAGTGAATTTTGACTTGGGAGCACTGACGGGAGGAGATTCGCTTCTGACGCTCGGTGTCGTGTATTTCGTCGTGAGGATTATGGGAAAATATACGGGGGCGTTCACGGGGTGTCTCATCACACACAAGAACAAGCTCGTCCGCAACTATTTGGGCTTGGCACTGATACCGCAGGCAGGAGTAGCTATCGGTCTTGCGGAACTGGGAGCTAGGACTTTGGGCGGCGAAACAGGGAGCGCGTTACGTACGGTGATACTTGCTTCAAGCGTTCTCTATGAACTCATCGGTCCCGGCTGTGCGAAATTATCGCTGGCACTCTCTCATTCATACGACAAGGACGCAAAAGAAGAAGCAAAACCCCTTACCGACAAGGAAGAGGACAAACTCATAGTGAACTTGCTGATAGAGCGCATACGGGAGATACAGAGGGAGCTTCCAGAACACCCGCAGGCAGTTCCGGCAATGCAGACAGCTCAAAGCGCAAAAGGAAGCCACTTACTGTTACGGCATTTTCACAGCAACAACACGAACTACAACTGATAATTCATGAGCACAAAAACTTGAAACGTCCTCCGCATATAACGGGGGATGTTTTTCATTTGCCAAAGTCATTAACTCTGTGATATAAATTATTCTACTCACATAAATTTTCATGAAAGGATTTGATTCACAATATGGAGATGTATTTAGCGGCGTTGAAGGATCTCATACTGCAGTCGGGATTTTTCGGACTTACGACCGGAAACATCATCATGTTAGTAGTGTCGTTCGTTCTGCTGTATCTTGCAATCGGTAAAGGTTTTGAGCCGTTATTGCTTGTACCGATAGCGTTCGGCTGTCTTCTCGTCAATCTTCCTTTGTCGGGAATATGGGACGAGTTCAACGAGACAACACACACAATAGGCTTCCTGCGTTCGCTGTACTACGGAGCAGAGTTCGAGATTTACCCGATACTGATATTCTTGGGCATCGGAGCAATGACGGACTTTGCGCCCCTTATCGCCAACCCGATAACATTCCTTCTTGGAGCGGCGGCACAGTTCGGAGTATTCGTTGCGTTCATCGGAGCTAACTGGCTCGGGACACTCACGAACGGACTCGTGTCATTCAACATCAAAGAGGCGGCCAGTATCGCAATAATCGGAGGTGCAGACGGACCGACGAGCATATACCTTACTGTCATGCTTGGGCAGACACAGATACTCGGAGCAGTGGCGGTTGCGGCGTACAGCTACATGTCGTTGGTGCCGATGATACAGCCCCCTGTAATTATGCTCATGACCAGCAAGAAGGACAGAGGCATAGTCATGGGACAACTGCGCCCGGTCAGCAAACGCGAAAAGATACTGTTCCCGATAATCTGCACTGTAGTATCAGGCTTAAT
The DNA here is from genome assembly GCA_905233335.1 of uncultured Synergistales bacterium. Classification (GTDB taxonomy): domain Bacteria; phylum Synergistota; class Synergistia; order Synergistales; family Aminobacteriaceae; genus JAFUXM01. The sequence continues at coordinate 2,995 of CAJOED010000073.1, read as the reverse complement.
CCTTCCTGCATGTGTGCCGCTTGTCGGTACTCTGATGTTCGGCAACCTGTTACGTGAATGCGGAGTAACTGACAGGCTCAGCAACACAGCCCAGAACGAACTCATGAACATAGTAACGATATTCCTTGCGCTGTCGGTCGGGTCAACTATGGCGGCGGAGAGATTCCTCACTGTAGGGACGCTCGCGATAATATGTCTTGGCCTCGTGGCATTCGCATTCAGTACGTTCGGCGGACTCGTTTTCGGACAGATAATGAAGATACTCTCCGGCGGAAAGATTAACCCGATGATAGGTGCGGCGGGAGTTTCGGCAGTACCTATGGCGGCGCGTGTCGTCCAGAGAGTTGTGCAGAAGGAATACCCCGGACACTTCCTGCTGATGCACGCAATGGGACCGAATGTTGCGGGAGTTATCGGTACGGCAGTCGCGGCGGGCGTAATGCTCACTCTGTTATCGCGCTAGAGAATAATTTTTGCAGTCTGAACACAACAAAAAGCCGGGAGAGCATCCCGGTATTTTTTTTACACTTTGTGCTTGGAGTTTTGCTATCAAGTAAGGACTTATTGTTTTCTGTGCAGGAAGAATATTACAGCACCGACAGCCGCAATAATTCCTATTCCCGCATTGCACCCACCGCCAAGTCCGCCAGTAAGCAGCGACAAAATCATTTTCGCAATGAACAGCGTCAACGGCTGGCCGGAGTTCAGGAAACCAACCATGAGAAACTCTTTGAGGCCGAACTTCATTTTCTGCCCGGAAAGCGTCAGAAGCTCCCAAGTATTCAGTGCTCCGATAAACGGAAGGAATGAGGCGCGTAACTCTGCATTTTCTGCACCGGGAGTTTCACCGTATATTTTTATCTGCTCCACGCTCAAATCCTTTATCTGCTCATAGAGATCGTCGGACAACACAACTTTGAACACGTAATAGCCGTCCTCACTGACTGTCAATGTGTTGAGTTTTCCCACTATTTCTGCATCGTCGCTCTCTGCTACCTGCTTCAATGCCAGCGTCGGCTCACGTGCGATACTGATATTATCCTGCGTTATGAAGCGTATTTCTGACTTGTCGACACTGATAGCTTCCGCAATGTTCGCAATAAGTTCATCGCTCGACACCACCGGCGTAATCGTACCTTCAGAAATCCCTGAACTTGTGAGTGTCGTAATCACTCCGCCGCTCGTAGTTCCTGCTGTGAGATCCATAGCGATATACACTAATTTATTTGCCGGCACTGTGTCTATTTCGTTGAAGTCCTCGTCAAAGAACTTGTAATTCATATCGCTCACAAAACTTGCTGAAACATTTCCGCCCGGAGTACCATTCGACACCCCGTGAAGTTTCAGGCTCTGGCCGACTTCCGCATTTGTGAGGGAATATTGCAGGACATATACTCCGCTGTTTGACGGCGAAAATTCCGGGAGCTGTAGTATGACTGTTTCGCCCTGATTTTTGAGTACTAACTCGTCATTGTAATTCAGCGTCCAGTTTGAGTTGATTTCGCTGTCGGTGAACTGGTAAATGCTCCTGCCCGGAAAGAGTGAGGCTATTCTGCTCTGAAGCCCTGAAGGTATCTCAAAGCTCCAGCTCCAGTTATCCTGGTTGATTACTGGCTCATAACTGCCGCCACCGTCGGTGTTTGTTGTTTCGCTGCCTCCGTTATTGCTTCCGTTGCTGGTACTATTTTCAGAAGCTCCGTCGAACTCGCAAATATATCCGTACATTGAGGGAGTAACAGCATCACTTGTCCCGTCATTCCAGCCCCATTGGTCGTAATAATAGTTCGTAAGCAGAAGATAATTTTCGCCGGTCTGGCCGTTGGGTTCACCTGGGAGCCATTGAGTGAACGCAAAATTTTCACCTGTTACCCATTCCCATGAGCCTGAAACGTTAGAGGCACCGAGCCAGTAGAATCGCGGCTCACTTGGGAGAACGCTCACAATGAAATCATATTCTGCTTGTGAGGTGATTGTGCAGAGATGTCCGCCTTCTTGTTCACATGCTTCTTTTGCTTCCGTCCAGGTCATAGCGTCGAAAATTACTTTGTACGTGTGCCCGTTGAATGTGTATGTTCTTGTGATGTCATTTACGACTAGCGTTATATCTGTCTCTGCTGTAATGCTGTTTGAGGTTGCTGTTACGTGCATTAAGTAGCTTCCGGGAATTGTCGGTGTTCCCGATATTACGCCCGTGCTGGGATTGAGTGTCAGGCCGTCAGGGAGATCCGTGATTGTCCAGTATGCACTGCCGCCGGTGTTTGTCGTAAGTGTGTAGCTGTAGTATTCTCCGACTGTTGCAGGAAGCGTTGTCGTCGAGATAATCATGGACTCCGTACTTGATGCTGAAGACGTAACATATACTGTTATGGTTGCGCTTGCAGAATTTCCTGCCTCATCCACCGCGCTAATATTCACCGTGTACTCCCCTGCATTTGTCGGTGAAAATCTTGCTGTGTTCCCGGTGAATGTTATCCAGCTGTAGCCCGTCCCGTAAGTGATAGTGCCTGTTGCGTTTGTCGGCGCAATCGTGAGTGTGTCGCTTCCTCCCGCCCCTACTGTGAGTGTCGTAGCTGATGGCGTTATGGAGAACACGCCGGAACTCCCGGCAAATGTGCCCGTAACGTTCATAGTGTCGCTTCCGTACGAGAGGCCGCTTCCTGAATACTGCACGTCGTAAGTGTACGTGAGCTTTGCGGGGAGTGCGGCGAAATATGCTGTACCTGCTGCGGGGTCAATGCGTGAAGATACACTGTTCCCGGAACTGTCGACGACTGCGAAATCACTCACGCGCCCGGTGAACTTACTGACGGAGAGTCCTGCGGCCAAGCTCGACAGGTTGAGGGAGTATGGCTCGGAGGGGTTGCCGGTTTCGGCGGGGGCGGGAAGGGTGATGTCCTGACTGTTGCCGTATAAATGTGTTTGCAGTTCACAAGACCTAAAACGTTTTCGAAACTCACAGGCGCGCAGGACCGACCCGTTTAAGTGATCCATTTCA
>CAJOED010000072.1 GCA_905233335.1 uncultured Synergistales bacterium | reverse complement strand
ATGATTTTGTGAAAGTATATCACACATTCCGGCCAAGAAGATAATCTACATACTGCCGCGCCGCTCTTCCCGTCATGCCTCCGTGTCGTATCTCCCATCTGTCAGCCCCCGCAAAAAGCTCCTCACTCACACCAAGCCCGGAACTTTCCGCCAGCCTCGCAACAATCTCATGATACATTTTCCGTGTCGGGGACGAGTAGTTTATCGCTATCCCGAAACGTGAAGCCAGCGATAATTTTTCTTCTACTGTGTCGGAGCGGTGAATGTCGCCGTTGTGTTCCATGTCGTCGCGGTCGCTCCATATTTCCCGCACGATATGCCGACGGTTTGACGTTGCGTATATGAGTATGTTCTCCGGGCGCGTCTCTATTCCTCCCTCAATTATGGCCTTCAAGTATTTGTATTCGCTCTCGTTTTCCTCAAACGATAAGTCGTCAATGAAGATTATGAATTTGTAGTTTCTCTTCCGCAGGACTTCCGACACCCTCAAAATATCTTTGAACTGGTGCTTGTACATCTCGACAACCCGAAGTCCCCGCGAGTGATATTCGTTGAGTATCGCCTTCACGCTGGTAGATTTCCCCGTGCCGCCGTCCCCGTAGAGTAATACGTTGTTCGCCGGCCGTCCCGACAAAAATGCTTCAGTGTTCGCGACGAGTTCTGCTTTCTGTGCGTCGTAGCCCACGAGGTCAGACAATTTCACATCCCCGACGTTTTCGACCGCCGCAATTCTCTCACCGTCAACCCTGAATGCCCGGTTGAACGCGAATGCTCCCACGCCGTAATTCTCGTAGAAGTCCGTAACGTGTGAGCAGAACTCTTCAGGTGTCTTTGAGGCCGCAAGGAGCCGGGACATTCTGCACACTTGGGAGTCCTCGTCGTTTCCGCGAAAGTTGCTGATGTACTTCATGCTGTCGTGTTCGAGGTGGAAGAGCCTCATCAACAGCGCAAAGTCATTCATTGCCAGTTCGTGAAGAGAGCCGCCGGGAGATTTTCTGCGTTCACAGGCGAGGGAGAAAATATTTTCGTTCGTGAGAATAAAATGCGTGAGGTAATTCTGCCAGAGATTGCCGGAAGCATAATTATTTCTGTGAGCTATGGCTATGAGTTCATGAAGCATTCTGAAAATATCGGCCTCATTGTTTCGCGGGAAAGCATTAGAGAGCTGAACGATGAGGCTTTCTGACGGTGCATTGTATACGAACATAACGGAAGACATTAACAACACTCCTTCACAAGAAAAATTTTTCTCTGCATTATACCGCCATAAAAAAACGGGAAGCCCTCAAGCCTCCCGCAATAATAATCACTACTGCTTTATGTTCAGTTCACCGAACCAGTAATACCCCCATGATTTTGCCTGCTGTGCTAATATCGGCAAGTCCTGTTCGTACAGCTTGAAGCCCGATTGATTCACGAGGCGTTTTATGTATCTCTCGTTGCGCTGAAGGGCTTTTATCGGTGTCTGTCCTTCCTTCACGCTCACTTGATGCCATAGTCCGCCCGTCCATAAGTATATTACTTTCGGTCTCGTACCATTCCACGCAACAGGCACAGAAGGCTCCGTCAGAACTCCCATGCGGTCAATCGTTCCCCGCCAGTTTCCCGCCGCCATGAATGCAGGGTTGAACGTCCACGCCGGCATGTACGTAGAGTAATTTTTTCCCTGCGACATCTCCGCACGAGTGAACGCTCTCTGCTGAACTTCAAGTCCCTTTGTCGTGCGTAATTCCGAAATTTGCGCGTCGTTGATCCATTTCGTGAGTCCCGCCATCGACGGCACAACAGATCCGACAACATAATTCGTAGCTACCAAGTTCGGCCCTTCTGACGTACCGTATACCCACGTCCCGTCCTTGTTCTTTCTCACCGGGTAACCGTCAAGCGTAACGTACCACCCTTTAGGCATGTTGTATGGCTTGTACACGTAAAAGGTCATTCCTGCATACGGGGATTGCGGCACCAGCAGCGGCTCCGTAACATACACTTTTGCGCACGCTTCCGACGCTGTCAGTAACAGCACAAGAGCCAGAAATTTCCGCATCATAAATCATCCCTCCCGGTCGCGATCGTACCAAGCCACTTGTAGCCCCATTGCTTTGCGTAGTCCTGAAGGAGAAGCGTATCATTCGCTGACCATTGCAGAGCATTATCTTTTGCCGCCGTTTTCGTGAAGTCATACAGTCCGCGACGTATTGTGCTGATTGCCGTTATGTTTTTCCCCCGCGCAGTCAACTGCATCCACTTTCTGCCCGTCCATATGTATATCGCTTCGGGTGCTGTTCCTTTCCACGCCGCTGGTGCTGACGGCCGGTCGATAATTCCGATTCTGTCGACGCTGTTTTTCCACTTCCCTATTGCCATGAAGTTAGCGTTCTGGCCAAGCTCCGAAAATGTCGGCGAAAATATTGCAGTGTTCGTTGACGGCGGAACATATGCGGCTCGTGTCTGTGATGTTGTTACGTACGGGGTATTCGTTACGTTGTTTGTGCCGAGAACGGGCGACACGGAAGATATGCTGGAGTTCAGCGGCTTGATTTCCACCATAGTAGAAGGTACTACGGAGCCGACGATGTAATTCGTTTTCATGATGCCGTTCTGTTCAGCAGAAGCATAGAACCATACTCCCTTTTTGTTTCTGTAGATCAAATAGCCGTCGTATGTTGCGTAAAAATTTTTCGGGACGTTGTCGGGTCTGTACATGTAGAAGCGTATGAAGTTGTATGCGGGCTGAAACGCCAAAATCGGCCCCGATCTGCTGAACGCTTCTCCGCACATTAACGCTACAAACATCATACACAGCAAAAATTTTTTCATGTCATCTCACCTCGTTAATTCTGTCCGACCGGTGCTATTGGTGTTTCCGTTATCGTTCCCGGATCCGGCGTGCTCTGTCCGACCGGCGGAATATATTGCTGTTGTCGTTCCTGCTGCATTTGCTGTCTCTCCGGCTCTATCGGCGTAACAGGCGGCTGTATTCTCGGCTGTGCTTGTGGTGTCTGCTGTTTCGGCGTGGTAGTAGTCGGCTGTTTGGGCGCGGCTTGTTTCGGTGCCGTAGTCTTGCGCGTAGTTCTTGCGGGTCTGACATCAGCGGATGCCTTTTTCGCGGGAGCTTTTGTTGCCGTAGATTTCTTTGCGGCGGTCGTAGTCTTCTGCTGTGATTGCTTCACTACTTTGCGCGGTGTTGCCGGCTGTTTGGGAGCAGTCGTCGTTGTCGGTGCTGCGGACTTCTTGACAGTCTTTGCTGTTTTCGGCGGTGTCGGAGGAGTGTATACCATCGGCCCTTCAGGAGTAATTGTCGGTTCTTGTTCCTGGCGAGTGCCCGACGTAGAGAAACGCAATGTCTGTCTCTCTTCTGTCTCCACCGTAGTAACTCGTGAGTTCGGCGGCATGTATGCTACTGTCTGTGCGTCAGCCTGTGAGGGCGGAACATACACGGACGCTGACCATGCATCCCCGTCAAGCGGTGAAGCTCCTGCTTCCGGCGGAACGTACACCGGGACTTTGGGCGTTTCGGGGTCATTCGTTGCTGTCGGGTATGTCGACACACCAGCAGGGACGGACGTTGCTCCTTTGAGTGCGGCAGTCTGTACAGGATACACACGCGCCGGGTGTTTCGGATCCCAAAGAGGAGTCTTCTCACTGTCGCTGGGCTGGAACACAACGCGCGATAACGGGTCGAATGTCGGGTCAATCTTTACGGCCTTGCTGTAAAAATATTGTGCCTGATGAAATTGTCCGACCTTCTCACTGTAGACTCCGTACCAGTACCAAGCGTTTGGGTCGTTCCTGTTCTCCTGAATAGCTTTGCGGAAATACCCTCCTGCAACCTCATATTTCCCCTGATTGAACGCCTCTATTCCTCTCTGCAATGACGTAACTTTCGGGGCGGCAGGTTTCGTTGTTTTTTTCTTGGGAGCTGCTTTTTTCGTCGTCGTTTTTTTCTTCTTGGCCGGAGCTTTTTTCACTGGCTGTTTCTTGGGCTGTTCGGTCTGCTGAGGCTGTTCGGGGTACGGCATATACGGCGTACTGTCATCATCCTGCGCGTATGCTGAACACGATACCAGCAACAACACCAACAGCAAAAATATTTTCCTCATCATGATATTCACTTCCCCGTCATCCTCGTATGCTTCACTACAATATCCTGAAGCGTAACAGGCTCGCTCTTTGTGTCCTTCACGACCCGGACTATTGCGTTGTCATCGTAAACTTTGATTACCTTCACTTTTCCGACAACTTTTGGGAGAACTACAACGGGATATTCAGCGTCAACAGTAACATACGTATCCGCCCGCATGACATTCAGAACTTCACCGACCTTCACGGAATCAAGTCCGCCCCTCGCACTGCTCCCAAGTGAAATGATGTAGTCGCGCTTCTTTTTCGTGGCTGTTGCTGTCGGAGCCAAAATCCTTCCGATTGTTTCGTACGATGTCGAGAATGTATCTGTTGCCATTAACGCGGAGTCCGGCTCATTGCTTCTTATGGCATTGCGTACCTGATTCATTGACTGGTTATAGGCTTCATTGATGGAGTTCTTGATTGCCTGCCAGTGTGATGAACTCTGAAACTGCGCCCACGTCGGACGGCTCATCTTTTGTCCCTTGTAGCTGTTCTGTGTCAGCCCGAAAAGATCCAGCCCGTCATTGAACGGGAAACCCAAACCGTGAACAGCTCCGTCGAACCAGTATATTGCTTCGTCATCATCAAGCGTAAAACGCCAGTCGCTTCCCTTAACGTTACGTACAGCAATCTCTCCCCCGCGTCTTGCGTCGAAAACTCGTAAGCGTAATAATATTTTCCCGTTGTCGTATGTTCCCATGATGTGCCGGGATTTTACCACGCCCGAATACAGTTCCATCTGCACAGCCATATCATCACCGCGCCGGGAACCTGAAAGCCACCTGTTCATACCTGCCTCATCAAGCACGCGGGCTTCAATCAACGGTGAACGCTTATAGAGTTCCTCAAGGTAATTTGACATTTTCTGTTCGAGGACGTTATACGGGTAATATTTGCTTTCCCATACCTCTATCCCTGTAGAGTTCAGCGTCGGAAAAATCACAACAGACAGAGTTCTCTGTGCCGCCGCAGGACTCACAGCGATAACCAGAAGCACTAACGCACACAGAAACTTTCTCATGCCTCAATCAGCCCCGCAAACTTTACGACATAAGGCTTCAAGTTCCTGTACCACTGCCCGAATTGTTTTGCCCATAACAACCTCGTCAACGTGAAAAACTCATCTCCCGAACTCATCGTATCATTCTTCACAGCCTGCTCAAATATTTTTGTCGGAAGAGAAATTATCATGTCCCCCGTGTGTCGTGCTGTCTGCATTCGAGGGTTACAGCCGAACGCCGTCATGCCTTCTTCAGTGTTCGCGTAAAAAGTTGTCCTGTATGGCACATCACCGAGAGTCCCGGTGTTGAAGTCAATGCGCCGTGATTTTTCGTAGCCCGCTTCGGTCAATAACTGCACGCTGTCGGGGGCGTATTCGACGTTCACCTCGTCCAAGTAGTAACAGTGCCGGATGTATGCCGTAAGTTTATGGCCGAGTCTGACGAGTTCGGGGTCATGAAGCGATAATTTTTTCACGGGGACTTTCATTGCGGTAACATTCGGATCAATGACTTTCTGTTTTTCGCCTTCCGCCCATAGAGCATCAGCTTTCTTTGTGCCGTCCGCGCCGCAGTACGAAAAGCCCAGCAGCATAGCCGCCGCCGTAACTCTCACTGTGTTGTGCCAGCGTTCCGGGTTAATCTTCTTGAGTTCGGTCGGTATTCCCGTCTTTATGAGTCCTTCTGTCGTACGCATTGCCGCACCGTTAATCGCGAGCCGGTCTTCCGTCATGAGTGCTGCTTCGTCGTCGTTGCACGGGAAAAATGGCCGGAACTGTCCGACGTTCCTATCCCCGCCGGAACAATCCGCAACCCATAGTGAGGATCTTTTCTCTTCCGTCATCATAGCGAGATCGCTCGCACTCGTAGCAAGTTCGGGACGACATAAAGCCTTTTCGAGGTCAACTACGACTTTGAAGTACTTTGCTTTGAAGTTCGTTTTCGTCGCGAAGTCTCCGAGTATCTTCTGTATTGCCGGCTCAAAATCACCAACCGAATACGTAAATGTTTCGCCCGGTTTCTTGCCGTTGATGGAAAGCGTGCGGGATCTTTTTTCCACCCATGCTATATGAATAAGTTTTCGGGAGTTCTTGACCTTGTTGAAGATTGACAGACGCGGAGTTCTGCCACGAGTCCACATTTGGAGCGCAAGATTAGCATCAATATCGCAAGTACTGATAATTTTTCCCTGTTCGTCCATTGCAGTAAAATATTCTCCTTAATCATGATTTTTTTCGTGAACGTTGAAATTATAGCGCAATTAGTTTTTGTTATTATAATGTGTTTAAGGGAAGTGATAATTACTCGCTGCTGTCGTAGTGAGTTCGTGCACAAGTGAAGCTGTCATGTTGTAGCGAGTGCCGCTGTTGTGCTCAGGCTTTATGGAATGCACAAAATTTTTTCACAGCAAGAAATTATTTTTGCAGCATTGAGTTAGTAAAAGAATATCGCTATTATCTTCACAAAAAGGAAGTGATTATTCATGAAGAAAATATTATGTGCTGTTGTGCTGGCTGTCGTAATGAGTTCGTGCGCAAGTGCTGCTGTTCCTTCTGTCGTTGTGCTCTCAACAAAAACATATTCCGGCCGTGAGAACATGGAGAAAGCCCTTCAGGAGATAGACGCAAAATATTCCGGGAAAATCTCGACGGGCATTCTGTATCTTGAGGATCATCCTGAAGTCGTCAAACAGTACAGTGTGCGTCATGTTCCGATGCTGGTATTCAGGGACGCAACGGGAGAAATAGCGGCAACAGAAGCGGGCTGTCGTAGTGTTGACGAGATACTCGCTGTTTTCAGAAAAGCAGGGGTGAACGTAGAATGAAGGCAAAACTCATAGCGGCGTTTGTGCTGATGATGTGTTCGTGTGCGTTTGCTGTTAATCCTGCGGCTGTTGTGATGTTTTAGGGCGGGGAGTGTGAATGTCATGAAGTTATGCGAAAAATTTGTTGCGGCGTTGGTACTGGTACTGATGATGTGTTCGTGTGCGTTTGCGGACAATCCCGGAGTCGTCATGCTCTCAACAAAAACATATTCCGGCCGTGAGAACATGGAGAAANNNGGCGGGAAAATTGACGTTGGCATGATATATCTTGAGGACGAACCCGAAATCGCGCGGGAGTTCAACGTGATGTACGTTCCTGTTCTTGTTTTCGTGGACGGTAGCGGTGAAGTGATTGCGCAGGAGGTCGGCTACAGGTCAGCGGAAGACATTATCGCAACATTCAGGAATAACGGCGTAAGTTTCTAGTCGTTCGTGCGGGATTAGGGGAGTTGTTATCATGCGTATCAAGATTATGTGTGTGCTCGTGATTGTTATTGCGTTGTGCCCGTGCGTTTGCGCTGAAGAATTAACTCGGCAGGAAGTCGAGAATATGCTCTCACAGATAGACGCACAGAAAGCCAGCAAAGATGACGTAGAAATGCTGAAACGAGTAACGCTTGAACTTGTTGATGAGGTTGAAGCACTCGGAGTAAGAATAGAAGCTCTTAGTGAAAGAATAGAGGCTCTCGAAAAAAAATAAAGGAGGCAGATATAAATTGCGTTTCAAAGTTTTGTTGTCAGTAGTAGTTGTACTTGCTGTAAGTTCATGTGCACTTGCGGCGGATTTTGCGAACGGCCCGGCAGACTCCATCACGATGCCGCCCGGGAACAGAGTATCACAGACGATGCTCGCGGGAGATAAGCTCGTAACATTCCGTTCATGGCTCGACATTCCTTACGTCAATAACCCTTCAGAGCCTGAATACCAGAAGCTGAATATTTACGTACCTGAAGAGTATTTTCACGATGGCACAATCAACGGCTACACGGCCAGGACAGCACCGATATTCATGCCGAACGGTGTCGGTGGATACATGCCCGGCAAGCAGTTCATACCCGCGAACGACACCAGGCACGGGACACCCAACGCGGCACTTTACGCACTTTCACGCGGCTATGTCGTAGTATCTCCGGCCATAAGGGGACGAACACTCGCGAACGGAAAAGCTCCGGCACTGATTGTCGACTACAAAGCTGCTGTTCGATGGGTGCGGCACAACAAGGAGAAATTACCGGCGGGCGACACCGAAAAAATTATCTCCGACGGATTGAGCGCGGGCGGAGCATTGTCTTCACTTTTGGGGGCAACGGGCAACGCAAAAGAGTATGAGCCGTACTTGAAGGAAATAGGCGCGGAAGATGAGAGAGATGATATTTTTGCGGCGGTGGTTTACTGTCCCATTACGAATCTCGAAAATGCCGACATGCCTTACGAATGGATTTTCAACGGCGTAAACACATATCACATGGGCCCGGCGCGGGAAATGGACGATAACATGAAGGCGGCTTCCGACGCTCTCAAAAAAGCATTCCCGGCATATCTCCGCAGTCTTGGCCTCATCTACCTTTGGGCTAAAATTCACTTTAATCATATTTTCTCCAATTACTCTCTATTATATCATAAATGTGGTATAATATAACTAGGCCCGTTTGGCGGAATTGGTAGACGCGCTAGCTTCAGGTGCTAGTGTC
>CAJOED010000071.1 GCA_905233335.1 uncultured Synergistales bacterium | reverse complement strand
CCGGCTCAAATCAATTCAGTAACATATTGCGAACAAACTACAATATCTTTTCGGATTTACCTTTCAGAATACAACAGCCGGGCTGTTACGAAAAACCCGGCTTGAAACCTTCCCTTATTACTTGTTCTGCTGAAAATTTCGTGATAGGCAATAATATTTTCCCTATATGCTTTCTGCACTCACACTTACTTGTTCAGAAAAGCGTTCACTCTCTCCTTCACGCGAGAACCGTCCGCCTGACCTTTTGTTTTCTGCATTACCGCCTTCATGAGTCGTCCCATGTCTTTGGGCGAACTTGCACCGATTTCCCCTGCTGCAGAACTAACCATAGCGTCGATTTCGTCATCACCGAGCTGTTTGGGCAGGTACGGTGAGAGAATCTCTATCTCTGCAAGCTCACTCTCTGCTCTATCTTCTGCTCCTCCGGCCCTGTATTGTTCAGCCGCGTCCTTTCTCTGCTTGATGAGCCTCCTGATTACAGCGTAAACGTCCTCATCAGTAATCTCGACTCCCCGTCCTTTGTCCGCCTGTAACTTCTGCAACTCTGCTTTGAGCATACGAAGCGTTGAGAGTTTCGGTTCTGTGCGTTCCTTCATTGCCTGTGTCAGGTCGTGCGTTATTGTCTGTGTCAGCATGATAATTATTCCTCCTCATAACAAAAACGGGAGCTTGTTATGCCCCCGCGTGTTTCTCAAAAAATACTAACCTGGATTCCTGCGCCGCATTGATTTTCTCTTACGGGCTGCTTCGGCGCGCTTTATCTTTTTCGCATCGCTGGGCTTCTCGTAATGTTCACGTCTGCGTGCTTCACGGAGCGTTCCCACTCTTGCCACTTCACGCTTGAAACGCCTTAGGGTATCCTCCAGCGACTCGCCGTCCTTACGTGTTACGGTAGTCATGACTACATTCCCTCCCTTCGGTTCTGTTCACACAACTCAGTTAGCCGGGAGGCCAGCCGAGATTACGTCCTGCCAGTAAGTGCAGGTGAAGATGCGGGACTGTCTGCCCTCCATGTTCTCCTGTATTGATTACCATGCGATAGCCGTCTGTTTCGAGGCCAAGTTCACGGGCGATTTTTGCGGCACTGCTCATGAGTCTGCTCCATACTGAAGAGTCCTCTACTTTTGCGGAGGAGGCTATGTGCTCTCTAGGTATGACCAGTACATGCACGGGTGCCTGCGGGTTTACGTCTTTGAACGCAACAACGTAATCATCACTGTAAACAAATTGTGAAGGGATTTCGCCGTTTGCTATCTTGCAGAAAATACAATCACTCATGAAAATTTTTTGCCTCCTTGAAATTCATAATGCATTTTATAACAGAATGGTACACTTAACAATTCAAATATACGTAATTTTTAGACGGTATGACATCCACAAAAACTTCCCGGCCCGTCGTCCCATAGTGTTACGGGTGAGCTGTCCTCCTTCAGTGCGTCCGACAACATCACGAATCTTTTCGCCGCCGTCCCTGCACTCCATAACCCCGAAACACTCTCATACGCACTCCGGCCAAGACGCGAAATTTCCCCCTCACTGCCCAAAATCCCCGAAACTTTCCGCGTAAGATCGTCCGCATCCCTGTCCCGGAAAATCAGCCCGTTCACACCGTCCTTCACGAGGTACGAAGCCGAGCCGATTTTTTCCCCCGCAACAACAGCACAGCCGGAGTTCATTGCTTCATTCAGGACAACTCCCCAGCCCTCGCACCTGTCGGACGTGAACAGATATATTTGCGCCTTCTCCATTTCTCCCCTCACATGTTCGGCAGGAAGTGCACCGGTGAGTTCTACGCAGTCAGTGAGTTTTTCGCGGTCAATCATGTCGGCAAGAACATCATGCATTTCACCCGAACCGATAATCTTCAGACGGAACTTTGCGCCCGCTGCCCGTAAATTTTTCGCGAGGGTCAGTGCTAAGTCCGGGTGCTTCCAGTCGAGAAACCGCCCGACCCATAATATGCTGTTCTTCTCCTTGCGTGAGATTAGTGCTCCGACATCATCATAACGTTTTACTTCCGGGAAATATCCCCAGCGGTATGCTTTGTCCCTGAAAAGTCCGCACATGTTGTAGTCCCACCTTGCGAACGCCCCAGCACACAGCAGAAAGAATTTTGCTTCGGGATTACGCGCCGACGACCTCCCGCCGTCATACCTATAGTATTTCGCAAACCTCACAGCATCACGCCATAACGGGCCTTTGAAAAATCTCTCCGACTGCATGAAGGTTATTTTGTTGTGTGATAGCCTTTCAGCAACAACCTTTACCGGCATCCCGGCAACTATCACGCATTCGGCCTCGTTGATGAGTTCGCGGGCTTCATTCATTGCGTTATCGTTCTCGTATGCCCGTAACACAAATGGAGCTTGATTCATATCACGGTAACCGATAGCTAATCTCTTTTCGTTGAAGGGAGTGCACGCTATGAACTTGTAGCTATCACCGTAAATCTTTATGAACTCTTCCGCAAGTGCTTTCTGATGATGATTGAAGTAGTTTGATACGAATACCAGCTTCATTATTGCCCTCCGTCTATCACTATGCACGTAACGTTATCAATGCCGCCGTTGTTCAGTGCTCCGTCAACAAGTGCATTCACGACATCAGAAACATCATCATAACTTGACATAATGCCGGAAATTTCGCGGTGCGTCATCATGTCGGTGAGGCCGTCGGAACAGAGTAATATTCTCCCGAAATCTTTGGGCGCGTAAACGTCGGGCGGTGAATTGAAGTCGTCGAACATTCCCAAGTAGCGCGTGAGTATGTTCCTGTAGCGGCTGTGAAGTGCCTTTGCGGGCGTGAGTTCTCCCAGCATGATTTTTTCTTCCGCTAACGTATGGTCTGCCGTAACTTTCAGGAGGGTATGACCTTCTGTCGTGTATATTCTGCTGTCTCCGAGATTGTACGCCGTGAATTTTCCCTCATTCACCACTACCAGCGCAAGCGTTGCCCCCGTCCTGACATCGTGAGCCTTCATGTATGCGCGTAATTTTTCGTTCGTGTCCCTCACGTAGTCATTCACAGCCTCATAGCCGCCGCACAAAATTTCGTCTGCATGTTCCGCAAGTGTCTCAACGCCGACACGTGAAGCAACTTCTCCGCAGTCCTCACCGCCCATACCGTCGCACACAGCAAACACAGCAGGAGTTCCCGAAATGCCGCGCAAAAAGAAATCTTCCCGCTCCATAATTACGCCGTTGCAGTAGAGGTTGTCCTCGTTGTTTTTTCTCACACGCCCGGTTTCAGAACGTGCCGCAAATGTTATCTTCATTTCGAGTTCAGTATGTAGTTCAGAGCGTCGCTGTTTTTTCTTTCTTTCGGGCGGGACTTCATGAAGGCTTTTCGTTTTATGAGGCTCTGCATTTCGTCAATGTTCACCGGGAAAATCTTATCGCCCCGGCGTATCAGCTTGAGATTACCTGCTCCCTTTTCGGCCAAGTGCGCAATGCTGAACTCACGCTGAACGTCCACGATTTTCACAACAGCAATATCGTTCATTTTGTGCCCGAGTATTTTGCCGTCAATGTCGCGAATTTCTCCGCCGTCAACATACACACGGTACAGCCCGCCCAACTGCGCTCCTCCCGTCGAACCGATGCCGATAGTTAATTCTTCACCGTCAACATCAAGAACTTGCGCATGTTCCCCAGTCAACGCGTCCCTCACACGATAGCTCAATCGTGAAGCCGCGTCCGTAATCGCTCCTGCCTCCATGCCGCTCAAGTCTACTTTGTCGTTCGTCATGCCGTAAAAGTTGAACGATGTACCCGTCTGTGATGATGAGCCTGTTTCGGACAAAGACAGCACTACTTCGGTGGTCTCTACGTTCACGACGCGGACATCAATCGTGGCGGCTGCTGAATATTTCTGTGTGCCGAACATCCATAAATTGACAGATGAACCATGCTTGCCGTAATTCGTTACCGCCCCGAAAAGCATATACTGACAGCCCGCGATTTTCCCGACACGTAAGGCTGTTTCGTCCGTGAGCATTCCCGACGTTGATAATTTATGCTCGTTGGCTATGGTGTTGAGCTGCTGACGTTCTATGACGGTGAGGGTTTTGGAGTTCGTGAGCATTCGCGCAAAAACATCACCGACTGCCGCCGCCTGATCCGATGAGATTTCGTTTGTACGCGATTCAAACCGTAATACTCCGATACGTATGGGCTTGTTGGAGACCGCTGCTTCTGCCCTGAAAGCAACACACAAAAACATAACGCATAACACACATAATAATTTTCTCTTCATGACGCTCACTCCTGTTCTTTATTTTTGTAGTTCTGTTGTATGACATAACAAGCCGCCGCAAGTATTCCGCTTTCTTGATGTACGGAAAACAGCAAGCTCCTCTTCATGATGTTCACTCCCACTTTGCTTTCTGAATTTCTGCTACGTGCTTGATTATTGCATCACGAGCCGCCGCCGCCAAAATTCCGCCTTCCTGCTTCTTGTAGATACCGACAGAAAACCCGCTGTAGTCCGCAAAAAATCCGCTCATTGCCCGCGTTGCAGTCCCGGCCTGAACAGCACTGTATACGATCTTCGAGGTCTGATCGAATATCCGCAGGTCAAGAACTACATATGCAGTTTTTCTTTTTGTTACGCCGCCGACTTTCGAGATAGTTAATCCTTTGCCTTTCTCGTCGTAATAATACATTGTGATTGCTCCCGTCATAGTGTACTGCACTCCGATAACGTTGCCGGGCTTGGGTGCGGTCGCGGGGTCAAGCATTCCTGTAGCCGCAAGCTGAAACTCATCCTGAAGCAGGTCGAGGCGTTCACGTTCGAGAAGGTCGAATATTCCTGCTTTGTCGAGTTCAGTAACCATCATGTCCATAATTGCGTATGACGGAGCGTTATGCTGTTCTGTTCTGTCGTCGAATGTTCGAACGGTCAAGCGGGGTTTTGCGTGTGCTGAACTCATGAGGCAGAGTAAGAGAAGTGCAGCCAGAAAAATTTTGCGCATGGTAATCAATCCTCCTTACTAGAATTATATCTTGTCATTTGTCGTCGACGGTCGGTCGCTTTGTGTGTGCTGGACTACACGAGCGAAAATAACCGGGTGATAATCAATCCTCCTCAAAAAAAATATGTGCTGTCAATTTGTCGTTGACGGTCAGCTGCTTTGTGTGTGCTGGACTACACGAACGAAAATAACCGGGTGATAATCATTCCTCCTTCATGTAAAGATTATAAGCTGTTGCGATAAAATTATGGCATGAAGAAATTACAACGCGATTTTTACACGAGGGACGCTAACACTTTGGCGCATGACCTCATCGGAAAAATATTAGTTCACGGCGAAACTTCCGGCATCATCGTCGAGGCTGAAGCATACACATCAACCGACAAAGCATCTCACAGTTACGGCAGACGACGCACAAAGCGCACAGAAATTCAGTTTCTGGAGGGAGGGTTTGCGTATGTCTACATGATTTACGGCATGTATTACTGCTTCAACGTTACGGCGAACGTTCACGATGTCCCGGAGGCTGTATTGATACGTGCACTTGAACCATTATCGGGAATCGAACTCATGAAAACACGACGGGGGATTTCTGACGTTGTGAGGCTCTGCAATGGGCCGGGCAAATTGTGCGAGGCTCTCAGCATCACGAGAGAACACTACGGAGAAGATCTTTTGGGTGATGAGATATATATACTTGATGACGGGAGAAAGTATAACGTCATGACTTCCGAAAGAGTGAATATAGACTACGCTGAAGAGTGCAGAGAGTTTTTATGGAGATATTACGCCGGGGGGAATAAGTACGTATCAAGAACATAGCGGCCAGTTCGTGAAAGTCCTTTCAACGGGAGAAGCTACCACATTATGACTTCGGAACATGTGAACATAAATTAGCTGCAGAGCATAGAAAGTAATTATCGCTGAAGGGAATAAGTACGTGTCAAAAAAACAGCGGCCAGCCCATAAGACCGACCGCACACGCACAAAATCACTATTCCGGCTCTTTGCCCCAGAGTCCTTTTTTGTTCTGACGAGCTTCACGCTGGAAGTGCACAAACAAGTTCGAGTAGCGTGAGTTCGGCTGTACTGTCATCGTCTGCGCATAACCCTCAAGCAGCAACGTAGCGTTGAACATCTTTGCGCGTATTGCTGACTCGTCGTCGAGGTCTTTTTTGCTCGGCTCCTCAAGCCACACATACGCTAACATTCTGTTGTACCTGTCCATTGCTCCGACATCGGTTTGAAGCCATACAGTTTTCCCGGTGAGCTGTGATTTCGTGAAGTCGCTCGCTTCTTTGCCGTAATACTGCACGGGCTTGTTCGGGTGAACTGTTTCGGGCGTATCGACACCCAAAAATCTCACGCGCTCTTTCTGGTACTTGCTGCCGTCGTCGAAAATGAATGACACCACCGCAGTATCACCGTCAACAACGCGCTCAATCTTGGCTTTGTAGACAGTGTTGCGGCGAATTTCGAGGGTTTCGAGGGCGTTAGGGCCTTTGTGGTAGTGATATTCTCCCGTTTCCTTGTCGTAATGTCCGCCGTTTGCGTCGAGCTTTCCGGGGTGAGCAAGTGCCATTGACGCAAGAGAAAGAATAACAACGAGTGATAAAATAACTTTGCGCATAAAAATCAATCCTTTCACTTAAAATAACAAATCATAAATTACTCGTACAAAAAATAATAATAGCACCAAAAGTATAACAGGATATAT
>CAJOED010000070.1:6774-8308 GCA_905233335.1 uncultured Synergistales bacterium | reverse complement strand
GCCGACGAGACTTGAACTCGCGACCTTCGGCGTGACAGGCCGACACTCTAAACCGACTGAGCTACGACCCCGCGTAACAAATCACTGGTGGGCGAAGCAGGGTTCGAACCTACGACCCCCTGCGTGTAAAGCAGGTGTTCTACCGCTGAACTATCCGCCCTTAAGTCGAACACGAGGGATATTTTATACTCCACCCTTTTTTCTGTCAAGCATACACGCTTCAATTTCCGCCCAAGTTTTTTCTGCCGCACCTCCCAAAGTCTTGAAGTACGCATTGCAGTCCTTCAGTGCCCGTTTCGCGTTCTCCGGCCGTATGCACTTCTCCCAAGCCTGCGCCAGTTCGTTGTCGTTGTGTATGCATATCGCCGCGTTCATTGCGTCCATTCGTTCGGTGTCGGGGAAGTCCGTCATGCTCGGACCGTGAATTGCAGGTAGTCCGAACAGTGCAGGCTCAAACGGATTCTGTCCTCCCTTCTGCACGAGGCTCCCTCCGATAAAGACAGCATCAGCAGCAGCATACAAACAGTACCCCTATTCTGTCGACAACAACAACATCAAAATTTGCGTTCTCCCGATCCGTCTGTGAGAGAAGCTCCGCGTGAATGTCATCGTGAGGCAGGGCGGCGGCTATCGTCATCAATGCGCGTTCAGGGTGGCGGGGGACAATCGCGAGCCGTGCATCCGGGAACTTTCTCCGCAGCATTCGGAATGCAGAAATTACGATGTCGTCCTCTCCTTGATGTGTGCTTCCTGCTACGAACAGGGGCGCGTTGTTCTTCTTGAGCCAGCTCCATTTGTCCGGGCTTGTCTGTTTGCGGCGGTCAAGTAACGCGTCAACTTTGCAGTCCCCCGTAACTGTGATTTTGTTTTCAGGAACACCGAGTGCCATGAACTTTTCTTTGTCGTCGTCGAAACGTACCATTAACTTTGTGAGAGCATCGAACACACCGTGCCAGAAAAATTTTGTGCGCTTCATTCCACGAAAACTCTTGTCGGAAAGTCTGCCGTTCGCAAGGAATGCAGGAATATTACGGGCCTTAAGCTGTGCGAAAAATTCCGGCCATAATTCCGTCTCCATTGCGATATACATACAGGGCTTCACTGTATCTAGTGCACGAGTTACGAACTTGCGGTAATCGAACGGGCTGTATATTATCTTCTCGACGAGACTGCCCACGAGCTTATGAGCCATTTCGCGTCCCGTCGGTGTTACTGTCGAGATTATGCAGGGAAGCGCGCTAGTTCTCTTTATGCGGCGGATTAGTGAGCTTGCGGACTGCACTTCTCCGACCGACACAGCATGAACCCAAATAGATCCTTCCGGCACACCGTCAACCTGGCCGACTCTTTCTGTGATGTCGTTCTTGTACTTGCGCTTTAGTATATGGAGTCCGCCGACCCGGAAAAACGTACTCACCAGCGAACGATATAAAGCCATTCCCATTCTGTAAGCATTCAAAAAAAATTCCTCCTGTCTATGAGTGAAAATTATAGTAGCAGAAAATGATTTTTGCGAAATTCTATAATGCCGTCG
>CAJOED010000070.1:0-6725 GCA_905233335.1 uncultured Synergistales bacterium | reverse complement strand
GTCGGCTGAACGGGATTGATATATCTCTCGTGCCATCGCGTATTGATACGTTGTGAAAGGTGAAAATTTTTCCGGGCAATTATGCGCAGGAGGTTGTGAGGAAGATTGTCGGCGAGAAGGAATAATATTCTGCTGTCCTCGTTCGCTCGAACATCAACGAGAAGAGGCTCACGAATAAGCGCGTAACTCTCCGCAAAAAGTTCACCCCTGCACAGCAAGTTCAGCAGCGTAGAGTTCCCCTGAATGTCGCTGCTCTCAATTATGACGCTCCCGGAAAGCACAAGGCCGATTTTGTCGGTTACGTCTCCGGCTGTGAGTATAAGCTCGTTCTTTGCGTACGTGAATGTTCCGGCGTTGATTGTGTTCATTGCGGCGGAGTATTCCTGCTCTGTCAGTCCCGAAAAAATTTCTGCGTTTCTCATGTTTTCACCTCCTCATGAGAAGAAAGCGTCAGGGTATCCCGACTAATTCCCGTTCTCGCTAACAATAATTTGAAGCGTCAGAGTATCTCTGCTCCTTTCAAGCTCTCTCCTTCTCACGATAATTCTTTTTGTGAAGAAAGCGTCGGGGTATTCCTGCTCATTATCTTTCTCGCTCACGAATATTCTTTTGTGAATGAAGCGTCAAAATATCTCTGCTCTTCACGTCCTCACCTCTTCACGAATAATTTATACCATAACACAATACCCGGCCTTTCAGAAAAATTCACGCGTGATTTTTGTTTTGCGTCTTTTCGTGTAAAATACAGAATAATTTTTTCCAGTTAGCAGGGGATGAGTTTTACATTGGCAGAAGCTGCGAGTGCTGCCGGAGTTCCGGGAATGCGCAAGAAAGTTCAAAGCTACTCTGATATCGGCGTAGCTCTCTTGATGGTATTGATTATCATTATGATGGTCGTACCTCTTCCCACGTGGCTTATAGATATGCTTCTCGCCATGAACATAACTCTCGGAGTTGTTACCCTGCTCGTAACTTTCTACGTAAAGCGCGCGCTGGATCTCTCTATCTTCCCGACGCTGTTACTGATCTCTACGCTGTTCCGTCTCTCACTCAACGTATCAACAACAAGACTAATTCTGCTTTACGGCAATGCGGGAGAACTGATTAATGCGTTCGGTAATTTCGTCGTCGGCGGAAATTACGTCGTGGGCATCATAATGTTCTTGATACTCGTAATAATTCAGATGCTCGTCATCACGAAAGGCGCAGAACGTGTTGCAGAAGTTGCCGCACGATTCACACTCGACGCTATGCCCGGCAAACAGATGTCCATTGACGCGGACTTGAACTCCGGCCTCATCGACGAGCAGGGAGCAAAGCAAAGACGGCAGGACATACAGAGAGAAGCGGACTTCTACGGAGCTATGGACGGTGCTAGCAAGTTCGTGAAGGGGGACGCAATCGCGGGACTCATCATCACGACAATAAACATCATCGGCGGGCTGTCAATCGGAATATTCATGCGGGGAATGGATGCGGCAGGAGCGGCGGCACACTACAGCCTTCTTACTGTCGGCGACGGGTTGGTGGGACAAATTCCGGCACTCCTGATGTCTACGGCTATGGGCGTAATCGTTACTCGTGCGGCGGCAAGTTCAGAATTAGGGCCTGACCTCATCAACTCATTCACACAATACCCCCGCCCACTGTATATTGCCGCTGGTATGCTGTTATCGCTTGGCCTCATTCCCGGACTCCCTACAGGACCTTTTGTCGGACTTGCGCTTGCTGTCGGATTACTCGGTTATTCCGTCGGTCGTGAAGCTAACATGCAGGCCATAACCGCCGAAGAACAAGCCGCGAAAACTCCACTTGCACCCGGAGCACCCTCACAGCCAGGAGTACCTGCCGCACCAGGAGCACCAGCCGCAGAAGCACCGAAGGCCGAGCCTGTATCACCTGAAGACGTTATGAAGTTATTGACGGTTGAGCCGATGGAGGCAGAAATAGGGTACGCAATTATTCCGCTGATTGACCCCGCTCAGGGAGGAGACATGCTCGACAGAATCGGGACAATCAGAAAGCAGATGGCGTTGGAGATGGGAATAGTAGTACCGCCCATAAGAATACGCGACAACATACAGATAAAGCCGACAGAATATATTTTGCGCGTCAAGGGAGCAGAAGCAGGACGCGGAGAATTACTGCCGGATCACTATCTCGCTATGAACACGGGCGGTGTTGCGGAGGATCTTATCGGCGTTCCGACAAAAGAACCGGCATTCGGACTCCCGGCGTTATGGATCTCTCCTGACCTGCGCGATAAGGCCGAAGCTATGGGCTACACTGTTG
The DNA here is from genome assembly GCA_905233335.1 of uncultured Synergistales bacterium. Classification (GTDB taxonomy): domain Bacteria; phylum Synergistota; class Synergistia; order Synergistales; family Aminobacteriaceae; genus JAFUXM01. The sequence goes on along the minus strand of CAJOED010000070.1, from coordinate 4,433 downwards.
TAGACGCACCGTCAGTAATGGCTACTCACCTGTCAGAAGTCATCAGGAAGAACGGAGCGGAGTTATTGACGCGTCAGGAAGTGCAGAAACTCACCGACATGGTGAAGGAAACAGCCCCCGCAGTAATCAGTGAACTTTTAGCATCGTTGTCTTTGGGTGAAATCCAGAAGGTACTACAGAACTTGATACGCGAACAAATACCCATACGCGATTTAGTTACGATATTCGAGGCACTTGCTGACTACGGGAAAATGTCGAGGAGCGTAGACTTTCTCACGGAACGCGCAAGGGAAGCACTATCACGGTTAATCTCGCTGAAAATTCAGGGGCCGGACGGAGTAATCACAGCCGCAACACTCTCACCGAACTGGGAGCAGAAAATTATGGCGGGTGTCGACGGTGATTTGACGCGAGGCTGGCAGTTGAATTTGGATCCGCGCGAGGTGCAGAAAATGATAGGGGCAATATCGCGGGCAATGGAGAACATGATAGTGAAAAATCTTCCGCCCGTACTGCTCGTACACCCTGATGTAAGGCTGATTGTGCGCAGATTGATAGAAGGCTCCATACAGAATATTTTTGTCGTGTCCTATAATGAGATAGTTCGCGGCGTTCAAATAAAGACCGTCGGAATGGTGGAATAACATGCGAAAAATAAATAACGTAAATCTATATGACAATGTAATATACCAGTATTCACGGACAAGGCAGGCTCTTAATGCGGAGGCTTCCGGGCGTTTTGATGCTGTACTTTCGGAGGTACAGTCGGCAGGTGTTCGCAGTGTCAACCTGTACCCCCCGACAGAGAATGATGATGTTATGCGCAGGTATTCACGCACAGCGCAGGCACTTCAGGATGAGCCTTCCGGGCATAATGACGCTGTACTTGCGGACGCTTCTCTCACGGCGGAATATCGCAGCTCACGCACAGCACAGGCACTTCATGACGAGTCTTCCGGGCATAATGACGCTGTATTTGAGGACGCTTTCCGCACGGCAGAATATCGCAGCTCACGCACAACACGGAACGTCAATGCTGACACTCCCGCCACACAGACAGCAGGAAAAACGACACGGAAAATTCACAACGTCGACTTGTACCGTCCGACAGAACGCGGCGAAGATGTCATTCTCCGATATTCACGGACAGCGCAGGCACTTGAGCCGGGAAAAGTTCACGAGGTCAATTTGTACCGTGCCGACAATGACGACGTTATACGCAGCAACTCACGAACAGCACGGGCACTTCAGAGCGATACTACAGCGCGTGATGCTGCCTTTGACGGACTCGCACAGAAATATTTTGCGGCGAATACCGAAAATAACGTAGGGGGGGAGGGGGGCAAATATGAGTCGTGATAACATTCTCGCTCATACCTCCATTGTTGCGCAGACACTGAAAAAGAATGCCGGGTATTATGACGCTGTTTTCTCTGAACTCGCAAAGAAATATTCTCAGGGTGAAATTACATGAGGGTAACTAATCAGATAACATTTACGGCAAAAGATGACGCTGAAGCACTGCGCCTTGCTTCCGAACGTTTGGGGAGGGACGCTGTAATTCTTTCTACCCAAATGGTGAAGGAAGGAGGAGTACTGGGTCTTTTCCAGCGTTCTGTGCTGAAAGTTACGGCGGGCATCCTTGAGGACGACGACCCGAAGCCACAGCCGCGCACAAAACCAACTACGGCGGCATCATCAGCCTCAACGATGGACGAGGACACACGGCGGGAAAATCTCATTGCGTTCCAGAAGCTCATGGAGTTCAAAGAGAGATCCGCAAGCGGCCTCCCTCCTGCTGTACCCGCACCGCCATCAACGCTCGGTGAAGAAGGCTACAGGCTCCCTCAAAGCGAGAACGTGCAGATTTCCCCTGAAGGACTCCGCAACGCTTACGGACTGACGACGCGCCAGGCTCCCTCGACACCTCCGCCGCAGCCAGCACCCGTTCAGCCCGTGCAACAGCCCGTAACACCTCCTGCTCCCGTACAGCCTCCCGCAATGTCGAACGATGACGCGAAAATCTTACGGGATCAGGTCGGAGCACTCGCTGACAGAATAGATATTCTGCTACAGAGAATTACTGCCGTCGAAAACGGAGTGTCAGTAGCTGTGCAGAGATCTTCAGGGTTTCAGGCCGCAAGTCCTGCCGCACCCGTCGTGAATGATTCAGGAGTAGAAGGTATTTTGCGCGCTTCGGAAGTCGACGAGAAATATATACGTAAGCTCATGGCTGACTACTCAATCATGACGCGCAAGGACAAGACGAAAAAATTACCGTTCACGAAATGGCTTGCAACACAAATAGAATGTTCTGCTGACAACGGCGGCGATGCTACGGGCGGACGGAAAGTCATGCTTCTTGGCCCGACTGGAGTCGGAAAAACGACGACGATAGCGAAACTTGCGGCGATAAAAGCACTTTGGGAGCACAAGAAAGTGTTACTGCTTACGAGCGATACTTACAGGATTGCGGCGGTCGAACAGCTCAAAACTTACGCAAAAATCTTGGGAGTTCCCATAGAGATTATTTTCGACATTGCGGCAATTCCGGGAGTTGTTGACGAACACGAGAACGCAGATATTATTCTGCTTGATACCGCAGGACGTTCACAGCGCGACAAAAAGAACATGGAGCTTTTCGAGAACATCTACGAGGCATTCACTCCCGACGCTGTACATCTTGTGCTTGCGGCAAACATGAAGTATAAAGATATGCTTGATGTCGTCGAACATATACCGAATATTCCGGTTTCGCACTTGCTGTTCACGAAACTCGACGAGACTGTGAGTTACGGGTCAATCTTCAACATTCAGCAGGTGATGGGCTGTCCCGTGTCGTTTTTGACGGTGGGTCAGAACGTCCCGAAAGATATAGAGACGGCTTCAGGTTCAAGGATAGCTGATTTTCTCATGAAGTCAGAAGACGAACGAAAGCGTTAATAGCAATGCCGAAATATGTTAATCATAATAATCCAGACCAGGCCGGAGAATTGAGGCGAATAGTGATAGACAACATAGAGAAGAAAAAATCAGATACACCGCCACCGAGACTTCATACGCTGTCAATTTTGAGCGGCAAAGGAGGAGTCGGAAAAAGCAACATTGCGGCGGCGTTGTCGTTTGCGCTTGCGGATTTCGGGAAGAGAGTAGTGCTCATTGATGCTGACTTGGGCATGGCTAATCTTGATATACTGTGCGGAGTCAAGAATGCACGCTACAACATTTCGCACCTGATAGAAGGCTCCCGAAACCTGAACGAAATACTCGTGCACTTCAAGACATCACAGAGAGCTACACAGCTCAACGGCGGAGTGTCATTGCTTCCGGGCGGCGTGGGACTGAAAGAGATTGCGGACCTTGATGATTTTGCGATGGAGCGTCTGTTCTCGTCTCTTTCCGGGCTTGAACAGCTTGCGGACTACCTCATCATGGACGCGGGAGCAGGAATACACCGGGGTGTTCTGTCGTTCGCTTATGCGTCGGAGATTACGTTACTGATAACTACTCCCGAACCTACAAGCATACGGGACGCGTACGGTGTCATAAAGTCGCTGGGTGCTGCGGCGTGGCAGGGATCTTATGCGGCGGCCTCCGGGTTAATGCTCGTCGTGAACATGGTAACAAGTTCCCGTGAAGCGTCAGAAGTTGCAGAAAGAATACGGCTTGCGTCGATGCAGTTCTTGGGAAATGCTCCGGTGTATTTGGGCTACGTCCTGAAGGATGATGTTATCGCCCGCAGCGTGAAGGACTGCAAAATATTCTACAGGACAAACCCGGAATCAAATGCGGGTATATGCGTCAGGAACTTGGCCGGGGACTTGTTGAGGCTTTGTGAGGGAGCAGACATAAGGCGCGAGGATTTGTCTGAAGGCAGAGGCATGAGAGCATTCTTCAAGAGGTTAGCGAGAACATTATTTACTGACAAGAAATAGATTAAAGCTATAATTACACGTGAAAAATAAAACAAATTATCATGCATAACAGAAAGGAGGTGTAATCTGCTGCCATGTTCACATATACAGACAGCAGAAATTCATAATGCCCCCCAAAAGAATACGGGTGCTAATTGTTGACGACAGCGCGTTGATGAGGCAGTTCATAAGCGACATACTGCGTTCTGACCCAAGAATAGAAGTAGCCGGAACAGCCCGCGACGGAAAAGACGCACTCGCACAAATGAAGGCACTCAATCCCGACATAATAACAATGGACGTAGAAATGCCGGTTATGGACGGACTGCAGGCACTTGATGAGATAATGAAGACTCACCCGATGCCGGTTATTATGGTAAGCACGATGACTCAGGAGGGCGCAGACACCACACTAAAGGCTCTCGCTATGGGTTGTGTTGACTTTATCGGCAAGCCGTCAGGGTCCATATCGCTCAACATCAAGGACATCGGGCAGGAGTTAATCGAGAAAGTTATTGC
>CAJOED010000069.1 GCA_905233335.1 uncultured Synergistales bacterium | reverse complement strand
GTCGGAGATTACTGGGGACTTACGCCGGATATGCCCGGGTGGAACAGGAACGGTGTATCTATTCTTATAGTTCGCACACAGCGCGGAGAAGAACTCGTTAAGCAGATTGACCCGGAAAAATTCTCGCTTTCTCCTGCAGACGCGGGGTTTGCCATCGAGCACAACAAAATGTACTACGAACGCCGAAAAATGCCGGAGGACTATGAACGTTTTGTGAGCGACCTCAAGAGCAGGGGACTTCACACGGCGATAGTGAATCACTACGGGCGGTGGAAATGGCTGAAGGCACGTGCGAAAAAATACATCAAGAAACTCATTCCTGCACCAGTCAAAAAAATATTGAGGGCAATACGTCGCATGTTATAATCTCACGCATAACCCTCAAGAAAGGACTTGACATCATCAATGTTAATCAGTAAAATCGGCTGTCGGCTGTCGGCTGTCGGCTGTCGGCTGTCGGCTGTCGGCTGTCGAAATCTTTTGCTTTTCACGCGGTAAATCATACAATCATTCACAACATACACGGCGGGGACTTTAGGCTATGAGTGTACGAGGCATAGTCAAAAATATTTTCCCCGAAAGTTTATGGCTGTACCTGCAGATCCCATACAGAATGGGCTGGGCGTTGCGAAGGTACATAGACAGAAAGAGAACAGCAGAAGACATCATCACGAAGGCGCAAAAGTACATCCCGTACTATCAGGACGAGTTATCGCGGGAAATCCTCAACGACAGAATAGAAGCATTGCGCAGACCCGACGAGAATATTTTTTTGAGGCGCGCGGAAAAAGAAGGCTGGAAATTTCCCGGACTTTATGGCGTTGACGGAACGAAATATTCAGGGGCTGTGATAGTTTACGACAAAGAAAAAAGAACAGAACATACACGCGAACTTTTGAAGTTATGCGAATGGCCGAAAAAGTACAAGTTCATGAAGCTGGATGAGTTTTTAGGCGGGGGAGAAATTTCACGCTCTGACCTCATAATAGTACTGATGCCGGACTGGGACATAATACGCCTGAAAAAATATATCGCCAGAAACAATATAACTAATGACGTTGTTTATGGTATCGCTGCAATGCGTGAAGACGAACAGTATCTCGATGTGTTCAGCCCGGTAGATAATGAAGTAGTTGTTGATGCAGGAGCTTTTGACGGAGCTACGGCGTTGCGTTTCCTGAAATGGGCAGGGGACAAAATCAAGCGTGTGTATTCGTTCGAGCTTGACCCGGTGAATTTTGCGAACTGTGAGGAAAATTTGCGTGATGTCCGCAACAAAGTTATTCTCGTGAAAAAAGGCACTTGGGACAAAGACGAGGTTATGAATATCGATGAGGGAGGTTCCGGCAGTCATTTATCATCTGATGGGGGCACCAGGGCGGAACTCACGACAATAGATAGTGTTGTGAAGGACGAGCGCGTTACGTTCATAAAAATGGACGTTGAGGGTGCAGAGTTGAAATCCCTCATTGGCGCAAAGAATACTATCATCAAGAATAGACCCCGGCTTGCTATTTGCGTTTATCACAAGAGGCGCGATATTTACGAGATACCAGAATATATATTGTCCCTCGTCCCTGAATACAAATTCTACTTGCGGCACTACAGCTCAAACGGCTGGGAAACAGTTTTATACGCAACATGTGAGTAAAAAAAAATTCCCTCCCCTTTTACGAGGAGGGGCTGTCTTTCTCTCTACAGTCCTGCTGCTTTGCGTAGTGCTTCTGCTCTGTCGGTCTTCTCCCACCCGGGCAGTTCAGGAAGATCAATCCGTCCCATGTGCCCATACGCCGCAAGTGCCTTATACTGTGGCTTCCTCAAGTCCAGATCCCGAATTATCGCCGCCGGTCTGAAGTCGAAATGTTCACGTAATAATTTCGCGATTTTCTCCTCGCTGATTTTCCCCGTCCCGAATGTGTTGACGTTCAGCGATACCGGCTCCGCAACACCGATAGCATACGCCACCTGTATCTGGCACTCGTCCGCAATCCCTGCCGCAACAATATTCTTGGCCGCGTAACGTGTCATGTATGCGCCGCTCCTGTCGACCTTTGTCGGGTCTTTCCCGGAAAACGCTCCGCCTCCGTGAGGCACCCATCCGCCGTAAGTGTCGACGATGATTTTTCGCCCGGTGAGTCCCGAATCAGCCGCAGGGCCTCCCTTCACGAAACGTCCCGTCGGATTCACGAAAATTCTCGTGTCCTTGTCGATGAGTTCTGCCGGTACTATCGGGGTGATTACGTGAGCAATCATGTCCTCGCGTATGTGCTTCAAGCCTGCTTCTGGGCTGTGCTGTGTCGATACTACGATGGTGTCAGCGTGTACGGCCTTACGATTTTCGTAGCGGAGGGATACTTGAGTCTTTCCGTCGGGGCGTAAATATTTCAGTGTCCCGTCCTTGCGAACTTTCGTAAGTTGTCGTGAAAGCGCATGTGCAATGGCTATCGGCATGGGCATAAATTCTTTCGTCTCGTTCGTAGCGTAACCGAACATCATACCTTGATCCCCTGCTCCTGTTTTCGCGATGTCCTCTTCAGAGATTGACGAGTCCTCACGCACCTCTATAGCGTTGTCGACACCCTGCGCAATATCCCCGGACTGCTCGTCTATTGCCGTGAACACAGCGCATGTATCTCCGTCGAAACCGTATTTTGCCCTCGTGTAACCGATGCCGTTGATAGTTTCGCGCGCTATCTTCTGAATGTCGATTACTGCCTTTGTGCTGATTTCTCCCGCCGCAACAACAAACCCCGTAGACACCATGACTTCACATGCAACGCGTCCCATAGGGTCATCCTTCAGTATTGCGTCGAGTACAGCGTCGGAAATCTGATCCGCAACTTTGTCGGGGTGTCCTTCTGTTACTGACTCGGACGAAAAAATGAAATTCTCTGCCATCAACATAACCTCCTGTTCATATACATAAAAAAACGTGCTCCCCTGAATGTTCAAGAGAGTACGCAAAAATTTTCGTGTTATCCTCTCTCTCATCACTCAGCTGTAACTTGCTGCCGGTATTGGCACCTGATTCGACAGGTTGCCGGGCTTCAAAGGGCCGGTCCCTCCACCTCTCTCGATAAGAGCTAAGTTGTGTGTGTTATTCTATACTATTTCGAGTACAACTCAACCGCAAGAATTTCTGTTACATCAATCGGAAGTTCCTCGCGCATAGGTTCACGAATCAACTTTGCGCTGAACTGTGCTTTGTCCTTCTCCAGATATGGCACGTTGAACGACACCAAGCCGTTGAAATTCGCGTCAATGAGGGGATTAGTGCGTGATTTTTCCTTGAGGCTGATTACGTCATTCACTTTCACGCCGTAAGAAGGAATGTCGACTTTTTCGCCGTTCACGAGAATATGTCCGTGTGTTACGAGCTGACGAGCCTGACGGATTGAGCGCGCAAAGCCTGTTCTGTATACGAGGTTGTCGAGTCTGCACTCAAGAGCCTTCAGAAGAGCTACACCGGTCATTTCGTCGCTTTTGTCCGCCATTCTGAAGTAGCGTGCGAACTGTCTCTCAAGTATCCCGTAATACGCCTTAATCTTCTGTTTTTCGAGAAGCTGAAGGCCATACTGTGAAACTTTCTGTCCTGTACGTGCGGCGGCGGCGGCGGCATTCTTCTTTGTGTCTGTACGTTTTAACGCCTTAGGGTGTCCGCATACATTGACCCCTAAATGACGGCATAATTTGAATCTCGGTTCTCTTCTTGTTGCCATGAAAATAAATACTCCCCTTTATGTATGTATCATGCAAAAAACTTTTTGAGTTTAGCACCCGCTTTTGAAAATGTAAAGTTCGTTGCATGTAAAAAAAATTTTCTGTGATAATATCTACAAAATTATGAGGAGGCTCAAAATTTTTTCATGGAAAGCAAAGACTACAAAGATACTTTGAATTTGCCCGTAACAAATTTTCCCATGCGCGCGAACTTGGCCAAGCGTGAACCGTCATTCTTGGATTTCTGGCACAAAGAAGACATCTATCACAAAGCACTACATGCCCGCGAACATTCGCCCGAAAAATTCCAGCTCCACGACGGCCCACCCTACGCAAACGGAGATATACATATAGGTACGGCGTTCAACAAAATACTGAAGGACTTTATCGTGAAGTCAAAGACGATGACGGGACGCTACACTCCATACGTACCCGGCTGGGACACTCACGGCTTACCCATAGAGTTACGCGCACTCAAAGACGGCGGACTCTCGAAACACGGCACAGGAGTCGACCCCGTAGAGTTACGCGCAAAGTGCAAAGAGTCAGCCCTTCACTACCTCAATGTACAGCGTGAGGAGTTCAAGCGTTTGGGAGTTCTCGCTGAATGGGACAACCCGTATATTACGCTCGACCCGGAATTTGAGCACCTAGAACTTCATGCGTTCGCCGACATGGTCGAGAAGGGGTTAATCTATCGCGGATTGAAGCCGGTCTACTGGTGCACGGATTGTCAGACAGCACTCGCCGCAGGAGAAATTGAGTACTGGGACGAGGAAAGCCCTTCTGTGTATGTTGCGTATCCCATGCCGAAAATCTCGGAAAAATTCCCGGAGTTCGCCGGACGCGATGTGTATATAGTCATATGGACGACGACCCCTTGGACTCTGCCGTCAAGCGCGGGCGTTGCAGTTCACCCACGATATGACTACGGATTCTATGAGTGCAACGGGAAAGTATATATTTTCGCGGACGGACTCAAAAATGAAGTGAGCAAAAATACAGGTATGAATTTTGGTGAGGCGTTGAAGCTCGTGAAAGGCGCGGAACTCGAAAATCTGACTCCCCTTCACCCGTTCTATGAACACGAAATACTCGTTGTGCTCGCTGACTACGTAGAACTCGAAACAGGAACGGGCTGCGTTCACACTTCACCTGGGCACGGCGTGGAAGACTACGAGACCGGAGTGCGTTACGGCCTGAAAGTATACAGCTCTGTAGATCACGCGGGACATTTCGAGAAAGAGATGCCCATTGTAGGAGGAATGTCATTAGATGACGGCGGCAAAAAAGCAATCGACCTCATCAGGGAAAAAGGAAGGCTGTTAGGTTTCGGGAAAATCCTTCACAGCTACCCCCACTGCTGGCGGTGCAAGAAGCCCGTAATCTTCCGCGCAACAGATCAGTGGTTCATCAACGTAAAGGAATTTCGCGACGAGGCGTTAAGTATCATCGACAACGAGGTGAAATGGATACCCGACTGGGGACGCGACAGAATATACAACATGGTAAGTTCGCGTTCTGACTGGTGCATTTCGCGTCAAAGAGTCTGGGGTGTTCCTGTACCGGCTATACACTGCAAAGACTGCGGAGCATTCACCCTCACTCCCGACAGAATACGAATGCTCGCCGAAAAAGTGAAGACCTCCCCGGACGGCTCAAGTATATGGTGGCGCGAAACTCTCGGTGAACTTTTCGGGGACTTGGCCAAGTGCGATAAATGCGGCTCACACAACGTCGAGAAGGACAGCAACATTCTAGACGTATGGTTTGATTCGGGAGTATCGCATATTTCGGTGCTGAATGACAAGTTCGGGCTTTCCTGGCCGTGCGATATGTACCTTGAGGGAAGCGACCAGCATCGCGGATGGTTCCAGTCGTCATTGCTCACAGCAACAGCCATAAAGGGACGTGCTCCGTATTCGCAAGTTCTGACACACGGTTTCACGCTTGACGGAGAAGGCCGCAAGATGTCGAAATCGCTAGGCAACACGATAGCACCGCAGGAAATTTGCGACGAGTTCGGTGCGGATATATTGCGTTTGTGGGTTGCGTCGACGGACTACCGCAATGATGTACGTATCTCGAAACAGATACTGAAAACGTTATCGGAAACATACAGGAGAATACGAAACACAGCGCGCTTCTTACTCGGCAACCTTCACGACTTCAAGCCGGAAAATTCCCTGCCGTACAGTGAGCTTCTCTCGATGGACAAATGGATACTCGACCGACTTCACAGAATAATATCGCGTGCACGTGAGGCGTTTGATGAGTATGAATTTCATGTGCCGGTGTCGTTAATTCATTCGTTCTGTGTGAATGAGCTGAGTTCGTTCTACCTCGACATCAGCAAGGACAGACTGTACGTTGAGGACAAATCATCTCTGACCCGGAGAAGTGCACAGTCGGCAATGTGGGAAATTCTTTCGTGCCTGACACGTATGCTTGCGCCATTAATCAGCTTCACGGCGGAGGAGATATGGCAGGAAATGCGCGGGATTGACGCAACACTCCCGGAGAGCGTATTCTTGTCGGACTTCCCCGAACAGGACACATCACGCCTCAATGACGAACTCAATACGTTATGGGCTGAAGCTGTCGTGCTGAAAGGTGCGGTGAGCCGAATGCTTGAGACGATGAGAGCAGAGAAAACTATCGGGACATCGCTTGAAGCGGCTGTGCAGGTCAAGAAGTCGGATGAGCTGAAGAAACTTGCGGAGTCGTTCACGGTTGAGGAGCTTGCAGACATAGCGATAGTGTCAAAGTTCGAGTGGGCAGATACTCTGACGCTCCCGAAAGTTTTTGCGGACAGTGAGACGGGCTTTGAGCTTGCCGGAGGATTCACGACGGGCGAGAAGTGTCCGCGCTGCTGGAAGTATGACGAGCACCCGAACGCTAACGGGCTGTGCAGGAGATGTGCGCATGTTCTGCATGAGGAGTAAGAGATAATATTACGGCCTCCCTGTGTGATAGCGGGGAGGATTTTTTTTGCGTGTGTATTCTAAGAAAGTGGCCATAAATAAAAAGGG
>CAJOED010000068.1 GCA_905233335.1 uncultured Synergistales bacterium | reverse complement strand
TGAAATGTTCTGTAATATTCTCACAGCATTCAAGGAAACAAAAAAACACCTGAAAGCAAAAGGCACATATACATTCAAACGTAAGATAATCATGTGGTACTGCATACCAAAAGTTTTTGTGTATCATCCTGCGAAATCACTTGCGAAAAAAATCCTCGAACCTATAGGAATATGGAGCATACTGAAAAGCATAAAGAAAACTCTGAAAGCACGAGCATAAAAAAATTTTTCCCCGTTCACACAGGAGCGGGGGAAGGTCTTTTACTTGCACGGGGAATAACCGCACGAGAAGCAGTACTCACACCCCGAAATCATCTCAAGAGGCGAGCCGCATTCAGGACACAGCATGGATTTATCGTTCAGCTTGGCCTGAAGAACTTTTCTGTCTATGAGCTTGTTCAGCAATAACGCTATTGCATCAGGGATTGACCGCGCAACATGATCATCATCACTGTTCAGCATCCAGTATTCTTTGCCCGAAAGCCCCTGCAGAGTATCAATGAAGTCCTCAAGACTGCACCCAGAACGAAGGCCGATAGAGATAACCCGCGACAGTGCTTCCGTCATGGCTTTCAGTTCAGAGCCGCTCTTGCCCACGTTGATGAATATCTCGAACGGTTCTTTGCCGTCAAAGTTCAGCGTTACGTAGATACTGCCCCAAGGTGTCGTGTCCTTTATCGTCTTCCCGAAAACTACCAGCCCGGGACGTTCCTTCACCTTGCGCGTCGGCTTTTCTGGTTCAGGGTCTTTCTCTTTCTCTTCCTTCTTGATCTCTATGGGCTGAAAAGATCTTGAGCCGTCCCGGTATATCGTTATGCCCTTGCAGCCCATGTCGTAACAGTCCTGATACACTCTCCTCACGTCATCAACTGTTGCGGAGTTCGGGAGGTTTACGGTTTTGCTTATGCCGCTGTCGACAAAGTGCGCAAATATCCCCGTAACGTTCACATGCTGCTGTGTCGTGATGTCGTATGCAGTAACGTATTCGGGAGCAGAGAGCCGCCCGCCTGAAGCACGGTATTCATTGCGCTGTTCGGGAGATAGCAGCTTGTGCCAGAAATCACGATCCTCAAAGCCGCTTCCGTCAGTCTTCATTATGCGCCTGTTCCACGACCACGCGAAATTCGGCTCAATCCCGGAGCTTGCGTCGAGAATCATAGAGATTGACCCGGTCGGAGCAATTGATAGCCGTCTGCTGTTGCGCAAGTTCCCCGCAAAAAGATTTTCGAGAACATATTTTGCGTCATCAAGTTCATAGCCCTCAAGAGTATTGATGAGTGTTACGGGAATATTGCCGCCCTCACGCATGACACGTAACATCTCACGTAACTCGTCGGGAGTGTTCGGTACACGATAGCCCGCGAACAGTTCACGCACAAGCCCGTGTTCCGGGAATGGAGATTTCCCCGCGTCCTTCACCGCCTGAATCGTTGCGCAAAGTGCCGAACGTGCCATTACGCCGCCGAGTGTCCTGCAGAACTCGTTGAACTCATCAGAGCCGTAAATTATTCCCTGCATTATCGACGCGTCCGCAAGTCCCATTATGCCCAAGCCGACGGGACGAATTGCCTTTGTACGTTCGCCGATTTTTTCGAGGGGGTAACAGCAGGCATCAATCACGAGATCCAGGTAGTACATCGAACGGAATACCTGCGCCGTGAATGCATCGTAGTCAAAATCTTTCTCGTTCACGAACATTTCTACGTTGATGGATCCCAAGTTGCAGCTAGTGAAGTTCGGTAACGGCTGTTCTCCGCATGGGTTGGTGGACTCTATGTCCCATTCAGCCCCGCCGCACTTCAAGATGTTGTCCTGCCGTGCACGGTCGATGAAGAACACTCCGGGATCTCCCCGCTTCCATGCAGACTCGCAGATGTGATTCATGAGTTCTTTTGCCTTCACCGTCCGTACAGTAGAGCCGTCAACCCGTGAATGAAGCGCAAAATCATCATTACTTTCCGCCGACTTCATGAGGTTATCAGAAATTGCTACGGAAATGTTGAAGTATGAGAGTTTGCCGTCCTCCGTTTTGCAGTCGATGAAGTCGTAAATGTCGGGGTGATCGTCGAACAGCATACCCATCAATGCCGCCCGCCTCTTTCCGCCCTGAACGACGACAGCTCCCATAGTGTTCCACGTCTCCATGAACGACACAGGCCCCGACGCTTTGCCCCCTGTACCGCCGGCAATCTCAGAGCTGTGTTCGCGCAAATGTCCGAAATTACCGCCGACACCACCGCCGAACTTGCTGATGATGCTTGCGTTTTTCACACTCTCGAAAATTCCCTCTATGCTGTCAGGAACGCTGATTACGAAACACGCGAATAACTGCTGGTTTTTCGTGCGGCTGTCGTAAATTTTTTTGTAGTCGTCGTATGTCATCTCGTCGGGCGATTTGTAGATTATCCCGGCAAGTTCAGGGATTACCGTAAGTCCTGCGGCGGCACTGAACAGGCACGGCGAATTGAACAGAAAGCGGCGGCTCAATATGTCGTTCGCAATGTTCTTTTCGAGCGTCCGAAGCCATAACACATCGTCCGTGTAATTCACTTCTGCGCTTGCAACTGTACGGGAAACACGCCGGGCAAACTCCTCAAAATTTTTCTCCTGGCGGACTCCTCCTGTTTCAGCGTCATATCTCGGCACAAAATAACGCTGGCCAAGCAGCCACATCGCATTTTCTGACAATCGCGACACGCCGGAATTTTCCAGAGAACGCGCATTTATTTCACCGTCAAAATATTTCTTTATCCCTTGAATGCTCATCTTGATGATTTTTCCCTCTCCTTTTGCCAAAAATACCCCCCGACCCCCTTTTTACGGAAGCCGGAGGGCAGGCGTTGTAGTTTTCGATGTTATTTTGTTGTCGTGCAGTTCTTTATTTCGTCTGCAGTTTCTTTATTTCGTCTTTGAGGTCAATATACAGCCTCACCAGCTTAGCAAAAAGTCCTTTGTCAGCATCAACGTCCGCAACCGCAAACTCCGTGTGGAAAATCTCGGCAGTCTCCGACCATATACTCATTGACGGCACAGAAAGTTCCGCGTTCAGTGCATCACGTACAGCGTTGAAGATTTTTCCGTAACCCATGAGAGAAGCAAGCGGCGCAAGTGTCGTAAGTACTCCGTTCTCACCGTCGACAAGCCACGACTGGAGTCCCGCAAAATCAAGCCAGAACGCAAAAAGTGATTCGGTGTTCATGAGTTTTGCGAGCGCGGGTTTGAGTTCGGGAGTTTCGGCCAGGCTCGACAGATCCGCAAAGTCTATGCAGAGCGTATCACCCTTCAATGCGGCGAGGCATGACACCGGGCTTAGTGATGAGTCCATCTGCAGAATACCGTCCTGTACTTGTGAATAAAAACGTGATTTCGCAAGTTTCTCAAAAATTTTTGCCGCAGCTCCCTCTTTCCCAGTATGCGATAAATACAGCGCGGGAACGTTGAAGCCCTCAATGTTCACTCTGTCATTCACAACCAACGAAAAAGCACCGTTCAATGCGCCGGTGAGTTCGTCGTCAGTGATGCCGAATCGTTTCTCTAATTCCTTTGCCGCCCTGCCCCATAGTGCTTTGAATGTCGCATGCTTCTTGAGTTCCGAAAAATCTATGAGCATACCAAGTGCCGCAATGGGTGAAGTTTTTCCGCCTGCGTTCTTCATGTCGATATATCCGCCGGGGACTTTGTGATTTTCTGCCGCAATATTTTCAGAATACCTCTTCTTGAACGCTTCAAGAACATTCACGCGCGTGGACACCAGGAACTTGTCAGCAAACCTCCTGAAGGCAAATTCTACATTCAGCGGCTTGTCAAAATACTTCAGGGCTTCTTCTATTTGGTCGTCGTCATCATCAAGTTCTGCTAACGTCTCATAGTCGCAATGAACGAACACAAAATCTCCCGTGTCAAACGTCCTGGCAACTTTCGAGAACAAACGCACGCTGTCATCTTTCAGGGCACTCACTGCCGCTCTCACTTCACGCGCTGAAGTCCCGACGAGTATCAAGCTATCCTGCGCCTTCATGAACACGTCGTTATTGACCCGGAAAATATCGCCGTCCTTGTCGACCTTTATCATTGTTTCGGCAAGTGATGTCAATGGGTTATTGCCGCCAAGCAGCAATTTCGCTATATCTTTTGCGTCCGCACTGCCTCCCGCGATTTTCTGCACTACGGGAGATATGGAGCTGTCAACGCTGAATGCTATCTGCACGAACGGTGAACGTGTCTTTGCGTCCGAACGATTGATGCCTATTATGAGTGCGGCGGATTTCAGCGGGGTATTCTCGACGACCGCACTTATTATCTCCACGACACCTAGTATCTCATTTGATGACTTTGAGCCGACAATGAGGGGCATGAAGATATTTATGTTCTCACGGGAAAGAAGCCAGCGCAAAAATCTCCCGGTGTCATCAAGCCTCAAAACGCAATATACAGAATCATCCGGGCGTGTTGACAGTGCATTTTCAGGGGACACACTCACTACTTCCGCAACAGGTGCTCTGTTGTCATTCACTACAGCTTCTTTGATGTCATCGATGAGGCTTGCCAGGTCTAGAGCATGAGCTGTACCCGCAAAAATCATCATACCGACTACAGCAAAGACAAAAAATTTTCTCACTTTCATAATAAATGCCTCCTTTCAGCAATAAAAAAAGTACCCCCCCGAAAATATACGAAGGGGCACAGCAATATTAACCCTTGTACGCTCCGTAAATCTCAAGGAATGACGCGGGCTTCAATGATGCTCCTCCGACGAGTGCGCCGTCAATGTCGGGCATTGAGAGAAGTTCTTTTGCGTTCGAGCCTTTGACACTTCCGCCGTAGAGTATTACGACTTTGGGATTGCCGATAAGCTCACGGCTCCATTTGCAGACTTCTTCAGCCTGATCGGGGGTTGCTGTCTTGCCGGTGCCGATTGCAGGCTCGTATGCGTAGATGACCTTTGCTGCTTCTTCCGGCGTGAGAATGTCGAGTACTGCTTTGAGCTGGCGTTCCATTACGGTGAAGGTGTTTCCTGATTCGCGCTCCTCAAGAGTTTCACCGTAGCAGAATACGGGGGTCATTCCGGCCTCAAGTACAGCCTTTGTCTTTTTCGCGATCATTTCGTCCGGCTCAAAGAAGATATGCCTTCTCTCGCTGTGTCCGAGAATGATATGCGTAACGTCGTACTCTTTCAGCATGGGAATAGATATCTCACCCGTGAATGCCCCTTTAGGCTCATAGTACACGTTCTGCGCTCCGAACACTATACCGCACTTTTTCGCACCTTGTGAGAGCGGCCATAATGACGTGAACGGCGCAAAAATTCCGACCTCAAGTCCTGCGTCATTCTTGAACGGCTCATACACTCCGGGGAACTCCTCAAAGAATTTCTCTGTTTCCCGGTAAGTGTTGTTCATTTTCCAGTTGCCATAGAGATATATTTTCTTGCTCATGATGTATTTCTCCTTTTGTTGTTTTACCTTGTCAGATGTTATAAGGGAGCGGCTCTGCTGTCGACTCTGCCGACTTTCGGACAACTCCCCCTGCTAGGAGACACTCCCCAGCTACTTTCGGCTACATTCCTTTGTAAGGAGGCTGACCCCTCCGGCTTCAGGCTCTATCCCTTTGTGAGGAAATACGACCCCTCCGCCGGTCTTATGACAACTCTCCCTGCGCAGTGAAGGTTATACCCTGAAAGGCTCCATGCCCGGAAGTTTCTTGCCTTCACAGTATTCGAGGCTTGCACCGCCGCCCGTCGACACGTGCGAAACTTTGTCCGCAACCTTGAACTGCCTCACAGAAGAAGCAGTATCACCGCCGCCGATTACCGTAACAGTGCCGTGTTTCTGTGTCATGTCAGCAACGGCCTCCGCAAGTTTCTTTGTGCCTTCCGCGAATTTCGGATCCTCGAACACACCCATAGGGCCGTTCCACAGAATGGATTTTGCTCCGTCGAGTGCCGCAATAAAGAGCTTCACTGTTTCGGGGCCGATGTCGAGTCCCATTTTGTCTGCGGGCATTGCGTCGCTTGAAACTATCTCGGTGTCTGCCGCGTCAATCCCCGAAGCTACTACGCTGTCGACAGGAAGCAGGATTTTTACGCCCATGTCAGCGGCCTTCTTGAGGGTATCACGGGCAAAATCAAGCCTTTCTGTGTCGCATAAGGACTTGCCGATTTCTTTTCCCTGCGCCTTAAGGAACGTGTAAGCCATACCGCCGCCGATAAGAATCGTTGTAGCTTTGTTGAGGAGGTTGCCGACGATGTCGATCTTGTCAGATACTTTTGCGCCGCCGAGAATAAGCACGTAGGGTTTCGCGGGGTTCTCACTGACAGCACCGAGCATGTCGCCTTCACGGGAGAGAAGATCTCCTGCAAACGCCGCCTTCACGAACGGGATTACGCCGCTTGTTGAGCAGTCCGCACGGTGTGAGGCACTGAATGCGTCCATAACGAACACGTCGAACGGAGCCGCCATTTTCTTTGAGAACTCCGGGTCGTTCTTCTGTTCTTCAGGGTGGTAGCGTGAGTTTTCGAGGACAACGATTTCGCCGGGTTTCAGAGCGTCGACAGCAGCTGAAACTTTTTCGCCGACACAATCATCAACGAATACTACTTTGAGTCCGTAAGCCTTCTCGATGTCAGGAACTATCTGTGAGAGTGAGAATGCCGGGTCTACTTTGCCTTTCGGACGGCCGAAGTGGGAGACTAACGCGACTTTTGCGCCCGCGTCGAGAAGTTTTTTGAGGGTGCTTGTATGTGCAAGTATGCGGGCATTGTCGGTAACTTTGCCATTCTTGAACGGCACATTGAAATCAACGCGCATTAATACTTTCTTGCCGGCTACATCTGCAGGAGTAAATGTTTTCAGCTTCATTATGAAATTCCTCCGTAAAAAATTTTCTGGATAGCTGATATTGTACTACATAAAAACTTCTCTATGAATTTTCTATCAACCTTTGAATTTTGTTCCAGCGATATTTTACGGCTGATTTTTTCACGGGAGGCGATAACATTTTCCCGATGCCCTCAAGTGATTCGTCAGGATGTTCAAGCCGGAGCACAACGACATCGCGCAAGTTTCCGGGAAGTTTATCGAGGAGTCCCGCCGCAAGAATTTTTCGTGCAAGTTTCGTCTGTTCATTCGCTGCACGGACACTTCTCGCAATGTTCGCCGCCTCGTAATTGCTCTCAAGGTTTGCCCTGCTCCTTACCGAACGCATCATAACGACCTCGTCAAAAGCCAGTGCTCCCGAAGTCATGCCGCACTTGTGCAGGAACGTCATAATGTCGTCGTGGTTGCGCAGGGTGAACTCGCTTCTGTGTTCGCTCCACGATAAGCCAGTGAGTGTGATGATGTCGCGGGTGATTGATGAGGTTTCCGGGTCGGAGATTATGAGCGTGAGGTAGTAGCCGTTTTTCGGGAAGTATAGACCGCCTGCACTGCCCCATAAGCCTTTGAGCCACGCCCATGCGTAACGGGAACTTTTCGGGACAGTGAGAATTTCGCGGGGACACGTGAACTTCACGCTAGGTTTCTGCTTTGTGCGAGTGATGAGCGAGAACGCCAGGGGGATTTTCGCGGCGTATGATGTGAGCGGCCATAATTTTCCTGAAAGCCTCCGTGCTGTTCGTAGTCTGTTCGTGGTGAACGTGCTGTGAGTGTGCTTCATGCCCATGAGTATGCCGGAAGTTTCTGCGTCGGCGTGGCGTTGTGAGGGAGCTGATGAGGTCAGCCATTCGTCCCATAACTCGCCGAGCCATAAATTTTTGTCCACGTGATACACCTCCCGTAATGATTGCGAAAACCCCTCCCAGAGCTGTAACAGGAGGGGAATGGGATTAATATATCACATTATGTTTTTCAGGAAGTATGAGCCATTCGCCTAGTTTGTTGTTCCATTCCGGCGGATCAAAATCTACCATTCCAGCGTCAGAGAAAAACGTAAATTCCGAGAAATATACTTTGCCGTTTGCCTGGTATAAGTCAACGCGCACATGCGGGACTCCCGTGCTCAACTTGGCCGCAAGTTCAAGCATTTCACTCAAGCATTCGGGACGCGGAAGAGGATTTTTGCTGTTCGGGTAATTCTGCCGGAGCTGAAGCCTGTTCCATTCCGTGTCGAAATAGTCTATAGTCTCCTGCTTTGTCTTGTCGTCCTGTATTGCCTGTATGAGTTTCGGCTCTCCGTTGAAGCAGAATATTTTGTAGACGGGTAAATTCAGCCTGTCGCCGTCCTGTATATATTGTTCGACAATTACACGAGGAGGGACGTTCTTATATGGCCATTCACGCGAGGCGGGATAGTAATTTTTCGTTAAGGCTCTCCTGATTACCTTTTTCCTGCTCTCAAAGTCAAATGCTGCCTTGTCCCTGCAAATTGCGTTGCCCTCTCCGCCGTTATGAGTGCACTTAATCACAAACTTATCCGGCAGTGAGTCAAAATCAATTTCGTCCGGGCTCTCGTAAACTCCTATTAGCGGCACAACGTATTCGGCACCGATTTTATCAGCGACAAATTTTTTCACGGCGTACTTGTCCACCATCACCGAATATTCCGGCCTTCTGTTGTATATCTTGAGCCACTGCAATTTTTCGCTGAATGTTCGTGGGGTATCGAGAGCTAATTCTCTGCCCATTCTGTATTTGAATAGACGCTGCAGATATTCCCTATCTGACATGTAGTTATAAAAACCAAGACGAGAAAGCGCACTAAAACGATATTTGGGAACTAACAAAGCTCTGATGGCTTTTGCGATAAACACTACGGGGTTCATGACAACATCCCACGAAGCTGTTTTGCTGGGATTGTGAATGGACAGACTAAGCTACTGCATGATACGTGGTTATACAAATTTTATTCACGTGTATCAACATCCTTATTGTATTTACGAAATTCCCCGCCCAAGATACAGACGGGGACAAAAAATTTTTCATTACGCCCTGATTGCCTCAATGCGACCAGGATATGCTTCTATCGCGTTCTTGAGAATGTATAGTGCCTTCTCTAAGTCTTCCTTCTTGAGGACGTAAGCAATTCTCATCTCATCGAGTCCCTTGTTCGGGTCAGCGTAAAATCCGTTTCCGGGAGCCGCCATAGTCGTTTCGCCGTTGATGTCGAAATTCTCAAGCATCCAGATTATGAACTTCTCGGAGCTGTCTATCGGGAACTTCACCATCGTGTAGAATGCCCCTTTAGGTTCATGGCACACGGCACCGTCAATAGCTTTCAGTCCCTTGTAGAGAACATCACGCCTCATCTTGTACTCTTTGTTGACTTCCTGCAGGTAACTTTTCGGTGTCCTGTACAACGCCGCCGCTCCGACCTGTTCGACTGCCGAAACGCTCAACCTTCCCTGACACAGCTTCATGACTTCCGCAAGAAATTCCTTGTTCTTTATGGCAATGCACCCTATACGAGCACCGCACGCACTGAAACGTTTTGACACGCTGTCCACCATAATAACCCGGTCTCTTGCGTCTTCAACCTCACCGAAACTCATGAACTCTCCGGCCTCGTAAATGAACTCACGATAAACCTCGTCAGCAATAATGAAGATGTCGTGTTTTTTCGCTATCCTGCAGAGCATGTGAATTTCGTCGGGAGTGTATGAGACTCCGGTCGGGTTGCACGGGTGGGAGATCCAGAATGCGCGCGTTTTCGGGGTAATGAGGCTCTCGACGACGTTTTCGGGCGGAAGGTGGAAGCCTGTATCCGCTGTCGTGGGAATAGGACGCAAGTTCGCAAGTGCAAGTTTCGCAAAAGTGTTGTAGTTCGCGTAGAAAGGTTCAGGCACGAGAATCTCATCGCCCGGATCGCACAAAATCATCACTACGAACTGCAACGCCTCACTGCCTCCGCACGTAACGTAAACTTCATCAGGCTCATACGGCACGCCCATAGCTTTGTAGTATCCCGAAATTGCCTCGCGTAATTCCTTTATGCCCTGTGAAGGCTGATACGCAACTGTTGCCGGGTGAAAGTTCTTTATCGCCTCGAAATATTCATTCGGTGTTACGATGTCGGGCTGTCCTATATTGAGGTGATATACTTTCTTGCCCTTTGCCTTTGCCGCGTCCGCATACGGGATAAGCCGCCGTATAGGTGAGATCTTCAACGCCTTGATTCTGTCGGAAAAATGCATAGTGTGTGCGCCTCCTATTTTGCTTTCCCCTGTGAAGCAACAGCCGCCTGTGCCTTAGCGATTGCTTCTGCGTCGCCGAGATAGCGGTGTGATTTCGGGGTCAGGTCATCGTTCAGCTCATACACCAGCGGGACTCCGGTCGGGATATTGAGTTCGAGAATGTCTTTCTCGGAGATGTTATCGAGGTACTTCACGAGTGCGCGCAATGAATTTCCGTGAGCGGCAATGATGATTTTCTTTCCTGACTTTATCGCGGGTGCAATTGCTTCATTCCAGAACGGCACAACACGTGCTACAGTGTCCGCGAGGCATTCGGTCAATGGGAGTTCTGACTCACTAAGCCCGGTGTATCTTGGGTCATTTCCCGGGTATCTCTCGTCGTCTTTCGTGAGTACAGGCGGCTGAATGTCGTAGCTTCGTCGCCATATCTTGACTTGAGCATCACCGAATTTTGCGGCAGTGTCGGCCTTGTTGAGTCCCTGAAGTGCTCCGTAGTGGCGTTCGTTGAGCTTCCATGAGTGCTGTACGGGGATCCACATTCTGTCCATTTCCTCAAGCACAAGCCAGAGAGTCTTGATTGCCCTCTTCAGCACCGACGTAAACGCATAGTCGAACGCGAAACCTTCAGCCTTGAGGAGCTTCCCGGCGGAACGAGCTTCCTCGATGCCTTTCTCCGACAGCGGGACATCAGTCCATCCCGTAAATCTGTTTTCCTTGTTCCATGCTGACTCTCCATGACGTATCAATACAACTTCATACATTATAAGTTTCCCCTCCTATAATAATTTTGCAAAGATTATCAGAAAATTTCAATTTCTTCAATTTTTCACAGTTAGTCGCGCTGTTTGCCGAATAACCTCAACAGGTACAGGAAGATGTTAATGAAGTCGAGATACAGCGCAAGTGCACCGATTACCGCAACTTTCCCGGTGAGTTCCTCGTCGCGTCCGTCGAACTCTGCCGCCATAGCCTTAATCTTTGATGTGTCGTAAGCAGTCAGGCCGAGAAAGATTATTATTCCGAATATGCTGATGTAGAACTCTCCCATTGATGACCCGACGAACATATTAATCACCATAGCGATAATCAGCCCGAACAGTCCCATTCTCAAAAAACTCCCGAACGCTGTAAGGTCGCGCTTTGTGTAGAGTCCGTAGAGGCTCATAGCACCGAACATTCCTGCTGTCGACACAAACGCTTTGTAGACACTTTCGCCGGTGTACACGAGGAGAACAACCGAACACGTTATGCCGTTGAGTATGCTGTAGAGAGCGAAAAGCATTAGTGCTGTCGTGGCTGTTATCTTGTTGAGTCCCGCGCTTATGCCGATGACGAGTCCGACCTCAATTAGTGCGAGAACGATAAATGATGCCTGCGACGAGAAGAGCATTCGCAACATTGCCGGGCTTGATGCTGTGAAGTATGCTGTGAGTGATGTTAGTATCAGGCCAAGTGCCATGTATTGATACACTTTGCGGAAGATAGCGTTCACTGTTTCGAGGCTGTCGATGCCGGGGGCAATGGGTGCGTAGTTTTCATAACCTGCCATAGAAAATTACTTCCTTTC
>CAJOED010000067.1 GCA_905233335.1 uncultured Synergistales bacterium | reverse complement strand
ATTGACTGCATCGTTCGTTTCTGTGTTCTCTGCAATAACTCTTTTCCTTGTCATAAAATAGTTTTTCTCACAAATAATTTTTCCGTAATAGATGGAGCTTTCGCAAATTTCTTTGAATATTTAGGTGTCGACGCAAAACGAATTATTGACGTGAAGACTCCCACGAGATTCGACGAGATAATTATCCCTTCAGCAGGTTATGACAAGTTCGGGAATTTTTCGCAGGAATATCTATCAATGTTCCGACAGATAATACAAAAAGCGAACGTGAAAGATTTTGCTGTTCCTGAAAAAATATATCTTACACGTACACATTTCAAGGGTGCGACAAAAAAAGAAGTTGGAGAAAAACAGTTAGAGGCTGCCTTTGCAGAGAATGGCTATGAAGTCATGTCCCCTGAAAAAATGTCATTGCGGGAACAGATTGCAGTGTTTCAGAATGCAAAATAAATTGCCTGCGTCAATGGAACTATAGCACTGAATATTCTTTTTGCCAGCCATGAGATAAAACTTGTTGTACTCAATAAAACGCGCATGAAACATACTAACCTCCTCAAATTGAACAATATGCTCAATATAAATATTACGTATATAGATGCATATTATGAGCCGTTCATGAAATTTCCAGCTTCTCTGGGAGGCGGTCCATTTTGGATGCAGTGCAACGAGAATGTACGGAGTTATTTTATTGATAATAATATGTCAATGAGTATCCCGAAAGATAATATTTTGAGGCGTGTAATCAACTGGAGCATTTATCTGAAAATGTGTGCTCTTTGCTACATGAAAAGCTCGTGCGTATGGCGTGTTCTCAGGAGCATAAAAAGGTTCGTAAAATCCTTGTTGTAAAAATTTATCTGACAGCGTATTTTTTATAAAGCGAGGTGAATTTTATGGAGAAATTTATTACTGTCGGTGAAATTATGTTACGTCTTACCCCTCCTCATTATGACAAGATACGCGCGGCAACAAGTTTTGAGGCAAGTTACGGAGGAAGTGAGGCAAACATCGCACTTGCACTGGCGAATCTGGGAATTGACAGCACATTCTTTTCTGTCGTCCCGGATAACTCGCTCGGAAAAAGCGCGGTGAGAATGTTACGGAGCAATGACGTTCACTGTTCGCCGGTGATACTCAGCACGCCGGAAGAAACTCCCACGCACAGACTCGGCACGTACTACCTCGAAACAGGATACGGCATTCGTCCCAGCAAAGTAACTTACGACCGCAAACACAGCGCATTCACCGAATACGATTTTGAGCGCGTAGATGTTGATGCACTGCTTGAAGGTTTCGGGTGGCTTCACATGAGCGGAATTACTCCGGCACTCTCGAAAAGTTGTGCTGACTTCACGCTGAAAATTTTACGGAAGGCGCGCGAGAAAAAATTAACGGTGAGTTTCGACGGCAATTTCAGGAGTACGCTTTGGACGTGGAATGAAGCAAGAGATTTCTGCACCCAATGCCTGCCGTATGTTGATGTCCTGCTTGGGATTGAGCCTTATCACCTGCCCAAAGACAGCGGCGGGGACGTGAAAGACGACATCCCGTTTCAGCCGAATTATGAACAGCAGGCGGGAGTGTTCGAGGAGTTCGTGAGGCGTTACGACAACATCAAGTGCATAGCCCGTCATGTCAGATATGCGCACACAGGGAGCGAAAACAGCCTCAAAGCATACATGTGGTACGGCGGAAGAACTTACGAGAGCAAATTATTCACGTTCACGATTCTCGACAGGGTCGGCGGTGGTGATGCGTTTGCGTCGGGATTGATTTATGCCATGCTGAAAGGTTACACGCCCGATGACATGATTAATTTTGCGGTGGCAAGCAGTGTCATCAAGCACACAATACGCGGCGACGGGAACATTACGGACGACGCAAAAACAATACGAAACATCATGAACATGAGCTACGACATCAAGCGATAACATAACAACGAGGCCGGAGAGAGAACAATTCACCTTACGGCCTCACACGTTCACCCTAGAACTTGAAGACTACACCGACGACTGCCGCAAGTAAGATAAATACTACGGGGTGAAGTTTTTTCGTGAAGGTTATTACGTGAGTCAGCAGCAATAACACGACAGCAAGCACCGCCGCTTTGAGGTTTACGCCGTTCGCGAAATCCACGCCGAAAAACACTACACGCGCAACAATCAGTCCCGCCGCCGTAATCATCGCCGCACTCGCAGGACGCAGGCCGTAAAACGCACCGTTGACGTACTCATTATCACGGAAAGCATACAGGAACGCCGCAATGATGAGTATCACGATTATGCTCGGTGTGATGAGGCCGAGAGTAGAGATTATTGCGCCGGGAATGCCAGCAGTGAGGTAGCCGGAATACGTAGCCATGTTGATGCCGATGGGGCCGGGCGTGCTCTCACTTACCGCAATCATGTCCGCAAGTTGTGCGTGAGTGAACCAGCCTGTTCTGTCGGAAATATCATAGAGGAAGGGTAACGTTGCCATGCCTCCGCCGACAGCAAATAAGCCCGTCTGAAAGAACTCCCAGAATAATTTTGCGTATATCATCATTTCGCTATCACCTTCAGGATTACTCCCGCAACTCCCGCACATATCACGAACACCACCGGCGATACGTTCAGGAAGACAGCTCCCGCAAGCACAAGAAGATATATGCACAGAGTTTTTTTGTCGATTATGGCCTTTGCGAAAAGTTTTATTACGGCGTTGAAGATTAACACGCACACGCACACACGAATCCCGCCGAACGCATTTTTCACCCATTCGAGCGACGAATACGCCTGAATTACTCCCGCCAACAGCGTAATGATTACCACCGACGGAAACACCACGCCCAAAGTAGCTATTACTCCGCCGATATTGCCCGCAGTCTTGCGCCCGATAAACGTCGCAACGTTCACAGCAATAACTCCCGGCGTACATTGTCCGAGCGCGTAATAGTCAGCAAGTTCCTCGTCCGTTCCCCAGTGCTTGTTGTCGACGATCTCTCTCTGAAGTATGGGAAGCATCGCATAGCCTCCGCCGAAAGTTACAGCTCCCATTTTTGCGAACGTCAAGAACAGGTCAGCTAATAATCTCACAATGAAGACACCTCCTGAAAAATCGTAGTCATTATACTATCTGCTAAAAAAATGAATGAATGTTGCTTTTGTGTCATGTGCGATAAAAAATTTTTTCTGTACAATTCGTAGCTACTCTATGAAGGGAGTAATGACGAGTGATAAAAGAAGCCATCGTGAAAATCGTAAGCAAAGGCGACCTGACATACAATGAAGCCTATACAGTAATGAATGAGATTATGAACGGCGAGACTACTCCGACACAGAATGCGGCGTTTCTTGCGGCACTGTCCACGAAAAGCGCACGGGCTGAAACTACCGATGAGATTGCCGGGTGTGCGTCGGCAATGCGTGAACATGCTGTGCAGGTCGAAACAGGCTTTGACACCCTCGAAATTGTCGGCACGGGAGGCGATAATGCTCACAGCTTCAACATATCGACGACATCAGCAATAGTTTCTGCGGCAGGAGGAGTCAAGGTTGCGAAACACGGAAACAGGGCGGCAAGTTCACAGTGCGGGACGGCGGATTGTCTTGAGGCTCTCGGCGTGAACATCAACCAGTCCCCCGAAAAGTGCGTCGAACTTCTGCGGGAAGTCGGAATGTGCTTCTTCTTTGCGCAGAAATATCATACGTCTATGAAGTATGTCGGAGCTATTCGCAAAGAGCTTGGCTTCCGTACGGTGTTCAACATTCTCGGCCCCCTCACCAATCCCGGCAAACCTTCAATGCAGTTACTCGGCGTGTATGATGAGTATCTCGCAGCACCTCTGGCACAAGTCCTCGTGAATTTGGGCGTGAAGAGAGGAATGGTAGTTTTTGGGAACGACAAGCTCGACGAAATTTCCACCAGCGCACCGACAACAATATGTGAGATACGCGACGGGTGGTACAAGTCCTACAAGGTTGCGCCTGAAGATTTCGGGCTCGAACGTAGCACACCAGCAGACATCATGGGCGGCACTCCCGCAGAGAACGCTGAAATTCTCCGGGCAATCCTGAAGGGTGAACGCGGGCACAAACGGAACGCCGTACTCATGAACGCCGGAGCAGCACTCTACATTGCCGGGAAAGCCGACAGTATGAAGGAAGGTATTATTCTTGCGGGGAAAATCATAGACAGCGGCAGGGCACTTGATACACTCGAAAAATTAATCACGGTCAGCAACTCATGAATATTCTCGACGAGATAGCAGATTTTACGCGTGAGAGAGTAGAGAGAGAAAAACAGAAGCTCCCTCCTGCTGTCGTCCGTGAGAAAGCTCACTTGCTCCCGAAAGGTGATTTTGCGTTCGAACGTGCGCTGAAACGTCCGGGGCTTGCGTTCATATGTGAGTGCAAGAAGGCTTCACCCTCAAAGGGAATTATTGCGGAGAATTTCCCGTATCTTGAGATTGCGCGCGATTATGAGTCCGCCGGGGCTGATGCAATTTCTGTTCTGACGGAGCCGAAATATTTTCTTGGCCGGGACGAGTACCTGAAAGATATTGCTTCAAGCGTGAACATTCCGTGCCTGCGAAAAGATTTTGTGATTGACAGCTACATGATACATCAGGCGAAAATTCTCGGTGCGTCTGCTGTGCTCCTGATATGCTCGCTGTTGAGTGAGGGAACTTTGCGGGAATACATATCTCTCTGTGATGACTTGGGACTGTCGGCACTTGTTGAGGCACATGATGAGCATGAAGTTCATGAAGCCGTCAATGCAGGAGCGAGAATTATCGGTGTCAACAACAGAAACCTGAAGGACTTTACGATAGACACGGACAACAGCAGAAAGTTGCGGGCACTGATACCCGGTGATGTAGTCTTTGTGTCGGAGAGCGGAGTTCGGAGTGCGGAAGACGTGAGAATTTTGCGCGACATAGGAGCGGACGCTGTATTAGTGGGGGAAGCCCTCATGCGTGCGGACGACAAAAAGAAAATGCTTGCGGAACTGAAACAATGACGAGAATAAAACTTTGCGGCTTATCGAGAGTTGCTGACATTGAAGCAGCGAATGAGTTATTGCCGGAGTATGTCGGGTTTGTGTTCGCTCCCAAGAGTAAGCGTTATGTTTCCCCCGCACACGCCGAAAAGTTACGGAGTATACTGCGCCCGGAAATTTCTGCTGTCGGTGTGTTCGTTGACGAGAAGCCCGAAAACATCTACGCACTCACCAGCGCGGGCATAATCGACATCGTACAGCTTCACGGCCAAGAGGACGACGAGTACATTACGCACATTCGCAAACTCACGGGAAAAATCATCCTCAAGGCATTCACGTCCGGGCATATCGACGAGGCAGAACACAGCACGGCGGACTATATACTTCTCGACAGCGGAGCAGGATCGGGGGCTGTATTCGACTGGGCAGGGGTGAAGGGCATAAAGCGTTCGTACTTTCTCGCGGGAGGACTGACAGCCGACAATGTCAGGCGGGCGATAGATGAGCTTTCACCGTTTGCGGTTGATGTCAGTTCCGGGATTGAGACGGACGGCATGAAGGACAGAGAGAAAATGTCGGCGTTTGTGTCGGCAGTGAGAAGGGAGAACATATCATGACGAACAAGGCAGGGCGTTTCGGGATTCACGGCGGGCAGTACATACCTGAAACCCTCATGAACGCAGTAATAGAACTCGAACAAGCCTACAACTACTACAAGAATGATGCGGCATTCAACGCAGAACTTTCCGGTTTATTCAACGAGTACGCCGGGCGGCCGTCAAGATTGTATTACGCACAGAGAATGACGGAGGATCTTGGCGGGGCGAAAATATATCTCAAGCGGGAAGACCTCAATCACACTGGCGCGCACAAAATCAACAATGTACTTGGCCAGGCACTACTTGCGAAGAAAATGGGAAAGACCCGGCTCATTGCTGAAACAGGAGCAGGACAGCACGGTGTAGCTACAGCAACGGCGGCGGCGTTAATGGGTATGTCGTGCGTTGTCTTTATGGGTGAGGAGGACACGAAACGTCAAGCCCTGAACGTGTACCGAATGCGTCTGCTTGGTTCTGAAGTTGTGCCGGTGAAGACGGGAACAGGTACGCTCAAAGACGCGGTGTCGGAAGCCTTCCGGGAGTGGACATCAAGAATTTCTGACACTCACTACTGCTTAGGATCTGTCATGGGGCCTCATCCTTTCCCGACGATTGTGCGCGATTTCCAGTCGGTGATTTCGCGAGAGATACGTGAACAGATATTAGCGCGTGAAGGGAGACTGCCTGATGCTGTTATTGCTTGTGTCGGAGGCGGCTCGAACGCTATCGGGAGCTTCTGGCACTTCCTGAATGATTCGGGNNNNAATCGGTTGTGAGGCTGCCGGGCGTGGAATTGACACTTTCGAGACAGCAGCAACAATAGCGACGGGGCGTTTGGGTATCTTTCACGGCATGAAGTCGTATTTCTGTCAGGACGAATACGGACAAATTGCGCCGGTGTATTCGATCTCTGCCGGGCTTGACTATCCCGGAATAGGCCCCGAACATGCTCATCTTCACGACACGGGACGCGCTGAATATGTGCCTGTTACCGACGAGGAAGCCGTGAATGCGTTTGAGTATCTTGCTCGCACTGAAGGCATAATTCCGGCGATAGAGTCAGCACATGCTGTTTCGTACGCAATAAAGACAGCTCCGATGATGACGAGAGACAGCATCATAGTAATTACGATTTCGGGCAGGGGAGATAAAGACTGTGCCGCTATAGCAAGATACAGAGGTGAGAATATCAATGAGTAACGTACGAGGAGCATTAGCGGGAGGGACAACGGGCATTCGAGAGAATGAATATCATGATTTATCAGCGGGGCACAATGGGTGGCGATTATTTCACAGTACAGGGAGCATTAGCATTCATACTTTCCGGCGTGCCTGCAAAGAGTTTATGATTTCACAATACAGGGGGAAAAATATCATCAATGAGTAACATTCATAGAGCATTCGAGAACGGAAAAGCATTCATAGCCTTCATAACTTGCGGCGACCCCGACACTGCCACCACCATTAACGCGGTGAAGTCTGCTGTGCAAAACGGCGCGGATCTCGTCGAGCTTGGCATACCGTTCTCCGACCCGACAGCAGAAGGAGTAACAATTCAGGGCGCAAATATCCGTGCATTACGCGGAGGAATTACGACCGATAAAGTTTTCGGCATGGTTAGAGAGCTGCGGCAGAGCGTGAAAATTCCGTTAGTGTTCATGACGTACGCTAATGTTGTGTTCTCTTACGGCGCAGAAAAATTCATAGCAGCATGCAGAGAGCTGGACATCGACGGGCTTATTATCCCCGACCTGCCTTTTGAGGAGAAAGAAGAGTTTTTACCGTACTGTCATAAATACGGCGTTGACTTAATCTCAATGATAGCTCCGACATCAGAGAACAGAATTGCAGAAATTTCACGCGGGGCAGAAGGTTTTATTTATGTCGTGTCGAGTCTGGGAGTTACGGGTACGAGAACTAGAATCACCACCGACCTCAACGCGATAATACAGGCCATACGGAAAAATTCGTCCGTACCGTGCGCAATAGGTTTCGGGATTTCGACTCCTGAACAGGCCGCTGAAATGTCGCGAATTGCTGACGGGGTTATTGTCGGTTCGGCTATCGTGAAGTTCCTGGAGAAATACGGCACGGAAGCTCCTGAACATATCGGCGAATACGTGAGGAGCATGAAGGAAGCTATGAAGCAGTGAGCTATATGTTCCGCCACAAAGTAATAATGAACTGTATGAAGCTGTCCACCGTGAAAAATCTCACCATGAACGCAATAAATGATATTCCCGAACAGCACAGTACAAAATTCACTTCACCCGCGCTCATCTCTCCGGCTTTCTTGGCCATGTGAAAGACATGCATTCCGACATCACGCTTCCAAGGACGCAAAAACGGAACAGTCCCGCACCAGGCATCCTCGAGAATGTGCAGAACACAGCCCATAAACCAGAAACCAGCGCAAGCCCATACGTCATAGTGAGCGTTCCTGCCGTCAACGAGTGCCGATAATCGCGGGACAATCCACCCCGAACGCGAAAAGCACGCCCACGCTAGAGCCAGCCACGGCACAAACCAGTGTGTATATCGCCGGTGGTATCTGTTGCGGCGTTTACCGAAAAATACATACTCAGACGAGTCCGGGAATGTGCTCCCGAAAAAACTCATCGTCGCCGCTATGGGTGATCCTGTTGCGCCTAAAACAAATGCAAATGTTGATATTCTGTGCCCTTTTCCTGTCATTTTTTCACCGACACTTTCACGATGATTAATATTGCCGTGTTCGTCATAACTATTACAGCCCCAGCAGGCAAGTTGAACACGAACGATAACGCAAGCCCCGCTGTGAACGCTATGAATGATACTGCCCCCGACACTATCACAAGAGAACGGAAGCATGAAGCTATATTTTTTGCTGTGAGTGCAGGAAGGATTATTACGCCGGAGATTAACAGCGTGCCCATAATACGCATTCCCAAGACAACAACTAACGCCGTCAGAACGGAGATCGTGAACTGATAGAACAACGTATTTATTCCCAAAGAACGCGCATAGTCTTCATTGTACGTTATGAGAAACAAACGGTTGTAGAACACCACAAACGACGCAAGAACTATCACCGACAATACAGCCGCAAAAATTACGTCCTCCTGACTCACAGCAAGAACGCTCCCGAAAAGATACGCGCTGACGTTCGCACCCCGTCCGGCGATTACTCCCAACGCAAGCGCAAACGATGACGCTACAGCTATTGCTATGTCCCCTGATGTTTTGTACTTCTGGCTCACGAACATAATCACGAACGACGCAATAATTATTGCAGGTGTCGACACAAGCATTACGGGGAGGCCAAGCGCGGCAGAAATTGAGAGGGACGCAAAGCCGATTTCTGACAGCCCATGACCGATTAGCGCATAGTGTTTCAGCACGAGAATTACTCCCAGCACAGAAGCACATACGGAGATTAACGCCCCGGCAGTGAGTGCCCTCATGACGAACGGATACGACAGCAACTCAAGAACTTCACGCATTGAGTATCACCCCGTCCGACAACGTGATAATTTTTGCTTCCGGCATTCCGTCAACGTCGGAGATGTCATGCGTTACCATTACGACCGCACACCCTCCCGACAAAACACGCCGCAATACCCGGAATAATATCTTGTGGCTGTCAGCATCGAGTCCTGCACACGGCTCATCGAGAAGCAGCAATTCCGGCTGACCACACAAAGCTCGCGCAAGAAATACCCGCCTCATCTGCCCTCCTGACAGCGCATTAATCTCACGCCCGGCAAGCTCCATAATTCCGAGTTCATTCATTGCGTTTTGTGCCTGCTGTTTGTCGTCGTGTGTGTAGAAGAATTTTCCCGGTCTCTGT
Organism: uncultured Synergistales bacterium; assembly: GCA_905233335.1. GTDB lineage: Bacteria > Synergistota > Synergistia > Synergistales > Aminobacteriaceae > JAFUXM01. Next base: position 3,712 of record CAJOED010000067.1, on the reverse strand, counting down.
GTGCCCGTTATGACTATCTCACTTACTCGCGCGGGGAAATTTCGGTCGGCCTCCTCTATCTGCGGAACGTATGACATTCTTTGTGTGCGTTCGAGAGTGCCGGAAGTCAGCGGAAGAAGTCCTGCAATGCCCTTCATGAGCGTTGATTTCCCCGAACCGTTCGCGCCCGTAATGAAAATCATCTCTCCTGCATCGGCACACAGTGATACTCCGTTCACCGCGATAATTTCACCGTACTTTATGACCGCGTTATTGAGCCGTAATCTGTTCATTCATTGCCCTTTGTATGTTATCGTAGTTTTCGGTCATGATTTCGAGAAATGTTCTGTGAGTGTCCTGTACGTTGTGTGCTGTGTCGAACGTCAGAATTTCCGCGCCGGTCTGTTCGCTGATTGAGCGCGTTATTGCCGACACACCGAAACTGTCCGCAAAAATGTAGCGTGTGTTGTGTTCGCGAATGTACTTCAGGACTTCCGCAAGCCTCTTCACTGACGGTTCATTCTCTCCGTCGTACGCGCTGATGTAGTCGAAACCGTAACGCCTCACGAAATACCCGTGCGAAAATTCTCCGGCAAACACGAGAGCACTAGTCTTCTTCATGGCTGAAAATTTCGCGTCGAGTTCAGAGATTTTCTGTGAGTAATCGTCAGCGTTGTGTGTGTATGTGTCAGCGTGTGAGGGGTCAGCGGTGCAGAGTCCTTCTGTGATGTTCGCAATCATCTTCTGTGCGAGCGACAAGTCAAGCCATATATGCGGGTCATTGTTGACGACGGGAATATTGCGGGAAGCGTCGATTATGACGGTGTGCGTCAGTGTGTGCGAAATTCTTTCTGCCCAGTGCTCCATGTTTGCCCCCGTGAAAATGAACACGTCGGAATCATTGAGGGCTTTCACGTCCAAAGGCGACGGCTCGAAATCATGAGGCTCAACTCCCGGTCGCATGAGGAGCTTTACGCAGGAAGAGTCTCCCGTAATATGACGCGCGAAATCGTAAACAGGGTACATACTGCACGTGATAGAGAGTGCGAATGCCCCCGATGATGTCATTAATGAAAATATTATCATGAGAAAAAACGCTTTGAGTTTCATTAATAATACTCCTGAAGTGAAAATTTAGGCTATTATAGCAGACATGATAACAGCAGGGAGAACAGCGGGTAGTTGAGGACACAAAAAGTATAGAGAGCAGAGCACTCACACGTACTACACAAAGACAGGGGGCGGGAAATACGGCAGTAGTGTGCAACATAAGCAGGGGGCAGGCGAACGAAAACACAGCAGGAGCACACAACACAATCGGGCTACTCACACGCTGCACAGCACAAGGCCAAGCGCAATGGAACGGGAGGTACAGCAGCAGGGAGCAGGTAAACGAAAACACAGCAGGAGCACACAACACAATCGGGCTACTCACACGCTGCACAGCATAAGGCCAAGCGCAATGGAACGGGAGGTACAGCAGCAGGGGGCAGGCGAACGAAAACACAGCAGGAGCACACAATACAAGCAGGCTACTCACACGCTGCACAGCATAAGGCCAAGCACGACACACAAAGGGGAAGACGGACGCAATGATTATCTTGATAGCAGGAACAGCCGACAGCGGAAAAAGTTCATACGCTGAGAAAATATTTCAGGAACTCGACGGCACTCCGAAAATCTACCTTGCCACCGCAGAAATTATTGATGACGAAATGCACGAACGAGTCAAACGTCATAAGCTCATGCGCAGGGGTAAAGGTTTCGTTACGGTGGAACGTCCGCGAAACTTGGCCGGAGTGAGTATCCCTGAAGGAGCTTGCGTGCTGATTGAGAGCCTTACGACGTGGACAGCTAATGAGATGTTCGGCGGTGATGTGAACACGATACTTCACGACTTCATGAGCATAACACAACGCGCCAAACACACCGTGATAGTTGCTGACGATATATTTTCCGACGGCGTAACTTACGACGAACTCACAGAAAAATACATGCGGACGCTCGGAGAACTTCTCGTGAAAATTGCGGCTGTTTCTGACAGAGTGATTGAGTGTTTCGCGGGGTTGCCGGTGATATATAATTAGCAGAAAATTTCTGACGGCGTGTTGAGTGAATGAATGAGCGTATAAACAAATTCAGTGTGAATAGTGATGAGGCATCGGACTATGAAAATCTCGTGTCCCAAATATTGACGCGCATAGATGACTTATCACCAGCAGGATTTGAACAGCTCATTACGGACTTGCTGATACGAATGGGCTACGAGGTCTACAAGAACGCAAAACGCCGCACCAGCTCATCCGCAATTCAGGGAATAATCATCGAGGACAGACCCGGCTACAAACCCATATACATACAGACACGGAAGCTCGAAAAAGGAAGCATAATCACCAGCTGGAACATGCAGAGTTTCGGCGACGCTGTAACACGTAAGGCAGGGCGCGGGCTTCTTGTTACGAACGCAAACTTCTCGAAACCCGCACAAGACTACGCAAAAGAAAAACACATCATACTCATCGACGGACATATACTGGCGCGGTTGATGATTGTGCATAATTTCTGTGTGAACATTAAGGAAGTCGTCGAGATAAAGTCAATAGATCCCAACGCCTTCAACGACTACGATATTTAGCCGGGCATCTCATCAAGCGTTTCCAGTGCCGCAAGTATCGCCTTGTCCATGTCGTAATACTTGTACTTTCCGAGCCGCCCCGCAAAAATTACGTTCGGCGCATTATCGGCTGCATACTCACTGTATTTCTCGTAAAGCTCGTTGTTCTTTTCGTCGTTCACCGGGTAATACGGCTCATCACCCCTTGCCCATTCCGACGAATATTCGCGCGTTATCACCGTCCCCTGAACATCAAGTCCCGGCGAAAAGTGCTTGTGCTCAATGCAGCGGGTATAGGGTGTTTTGCTGTCGGTGTAGTTCACTATCGCGTTGCCCTGAAAGTTATCGGTGTCCGTCAGAATTTCCGTGTCGAACTTCAGCGTCCTGTATTCGAGCGTTCCGAGTGCGTACCCGAAAAACTCGTCAATCTGTCCCGTGAAGATAATATTTCCGGCTTCAAGTTCGTTCTTGTGCGTGAAGTAATCGCAGTCCGTCCTGACCTCGATGCCTGAAAGCATATTTCTCACTATCTCCGTGTAACCGTTCACCGGCACTCCCTGATACAGAGCGTTGAAGTAATTGTTGTCGTATGTGAATCTCACCGGCAGTCTCTTAATGATGAACGCAGGAAGTTCACGGCACGGCCTCCCCCACTGCTTTTCGGTGTAGCCCTTGATGAGGCGTTCGTATATGTCCCGTCCCACGAGGCTTATTGCCTGCTCCTCAAGATTTCGCGGTTCGGTGATGCCTGCTTCCCGTCTCTGCTCGTCGATTTTTGCGCGGGCTTCTGCGGGAGTGATTACGCCCCATATCCTGTTGAACGTGTACATGCTGAATGGCAGTGAGTATATTTCGCCGTTGTAGTTCGCTATGGGTCTGTTCGTGAAGCTGTTGAACTCCGTGAACTGGTTGATGTAGTCCCATACTCTTCTGTCGTTCGTGTGGAAGATATGAGGCCCATACTTGTGAACGTGAATGCCGTTGATGTTTTCGGTGCAGATGTTTCCAGCTATGTGATTGCGTTTGTCGATGACGAGCACGGAATGTCTGCGCTTGTGCAATTCGTGGGCAAAGATTGCGCCGGTGAGTCCTGCCCCGACAATAAGATAATCGTACATG
>CAJOED010000066.1 GCA_905233335.1 uncultured Synergistales bacterium | reverse complement strand
AAAACTTCATGAAGGAGGTATTTTTTTCTTATGGTCAACCACGAAATAAACAACCTGATAGCCTTTGCCCTTCATCATCACTTAATCACGGAACAGGACAAAATATGGGCGGCAAATTCACTCATCGGCATTCTCGGACTGAATACGTTTGAGTTCGAGAAAAATCTTGATGACGTAACAGCAACTTCACCCGACAGCATACTCGCAAAAATTCTCGACTGGGCAGCAGAAAATAACCTCATCGAGAACACAGAAACCGAACGCGACCTTCTCGACACAGAGTTAATGGGAGCACTCACCCCGCGTCCGTCTGATGTTATCGCAGAGTTCAACGCAAAGTCCCCTGTCGACGCAACAAATTACTTTTACGCCTTGGGTGTGTCGTCGAACTACATACGTTCAGAACGCACCGCGAAAAATATCTGCTGGAAGACACAGACGGAATACGGCGAACTTGATATTACCATCAACATGTCGAAACCCGAAAAAGACCCCCGCGATATTGCCAAAGCACGAGCGATAAAGTCATCAGGTTATCCCAAGTGCTTGTTGTGCAAGGAGAACGAGGGCTTCTACGGTCATCACGGACACCCCGCGCGGCAGAATATACGTCTCGTCCCCGTAGAGCTTCACGGGCGCAACTGGTACTTCCAGTACTCACCCTACAGCTACTACAACGAACACTGCATTGTGCTTGATGAGAACCATGTGCCGATGCTAATTTCGCGTGAGACGTTCGAGAATTTATTTGCGTTCATTGAGAAGTTCCCTCACTACTTCTTAGGCTCAAACGCTGACCTGCCCATCGTCGGAGGCTCTATACTCTCGCACGATCACTATCAGGGAGGGCGTTATGTTTTCGCAATGAATAATGCTCCGTTCGAGAAAGTATATCGTGATGACGGCATAAAGGCCGGGAGAATCAAGTGGCCGATGTCAGCAATCAGACTCCAGTCAGCAGACCCCGAAAAACTCACAGACCTTGCAGACAAAATATTATCGGCGTGGCGTGAATGGACTGACGAGAGCGCAGACATCCTCGCTTATTCCGACGGAGAGCCGCACAACACGATAACACCCATAGCACGTCGGCACGGCCAGGACTACGAACTCGACTTAGTGTTACGCAACAACAGAACGAGCCATGAGCACCCGCTCGGAATTTTCCACCCTCATGCAGAAGTACATCACATCAAGAAGGAAAATATCGGGTTGATTGAGGTTATGGGTCTTGCTGTTCTTCCTGCACGACTGAAAACTGCTCTCGAAAAAATATGCTCGGCATGGCTTGAAGGGAAAAATAATCTTCCGTCGGAGCTTGAAGCCCACGAAAAATGGTACGAGGGGCTGCGCGCAAAGCATGAGGGTCTCACGGGAGAAGACAGCGTGCGAAAAATGATTCGTGATGAGGTCGGTCATGTGTTCGCGCAAGTTCTGACGGACAGCGGAGTCTATAAGCGTACTCCTGAAGGGCTTGCGGCATTCGATAAATTTGCACAGGAGGTAATACATTAATGGAACGCGGAAAGTTTTACGGTTACGTCGGAAATGACGAACAAATTTTCGGAGTGCGACGGGTAATTCTCGATGAGGGGAATGCCCGCGGGGTTGCTCTCTATCAGGTTACGACGGCGGGAGGGCTTGAGCTTGATGTTCTGCCTGATACGGGACTCGACATCGGGCGGCTGAAGTTTCGCGGAGTGAACATCAACTACATGAGCAAGAACGGCTACGACTCACCTTCACGCTTTCTTGCGGTACCGGGAAATTTCGACCACTACTTCCCCGGCGGTATGCTCTTCACGTGCGGGCTTCTTTCAGCAGGGCCGGAGAACACAGACGACGAGTTTCACCCCCTTCACGGACGCTATCACGGAAACAGCGCGAAAAATCTTTGTGCGTGGCATGACGACGAGAATATTTACGTTTCTGGCGAGGTCAAAGAGGCGGAACAGGGAAAGCATAATTACTCATTGAGGCGCAAATACACGTTTCCGATTTTCGGGAGCGAGTTATTGATTGAGGACGAAATCACCAACCTCACGCCGGAGTCGAGAGAGTACATGATGCTGTATCACATGAATTTCGGGTGGCCGATGTTGAGCGAGAAAGCAACGCTGGAATTTCCCGAAAAACGCAAGGTAACTCCGCGAACAGAATACGCCGCAAAGAATGTAGCTGCACAGTGTGAGTTCTCTGCACCGATTGACGGAGAAGAAGAGCAGGTGTTCTTCAACGAGCCGGAGAGTGAAGCGTATGTGCGTCTGAAAAATCCCGAACTCGGAATTACTGCGGAGCTTACGTGGTCGCTTGAGACTCTGCCCATTCTCGCACAGTGGAAGAACATGAAGAGCGGAGATTATGTGCTTGGCCTTGAGCCGTCGAGCTGTTACATCATGGGAAGGAAGCGCGAACGTGTCGAGGGGAGAATGAGCACACTGAAGCCGTACGAGAGCGTGAAAAACTTTGTGCGCCTTAAATTTTCGGTGTAGCAATATAGTATAATTATCACATTCAAGGGGTAAAAATTTCTAGCAATCAAAACGAGGGAGTGAACTATATTTTGAGTCGCCTTAGCATTATGAACGAGACAAAAGCTCAGGCCGCTGTTGAGTCGCTTCATAAGGATCTTGAACGACGTGTTACAGGAGCACCGCCTGATGTTTGTCCGCTTGACATTGCCAGCAGTTACCTGAAAGTATGTGCCGCACAAACATGCGGGAAATGTGTACCGTGCCGGGTGGGACTTCCACAAATGGAGCGTCTTATCGATGACCTCATCGACGGCAGAGGAGACATGAACACCGTAGCAGAAATCCAGAAGACAGCCGAAACAGTATCAGCATCAGCCGATTGTGCCATAGGTTACGAGGCCGCTAACATGGTCTTGAACGGCCTGAAGGGTTTTCGTGATGACTATGAAGCACACGCAAAGAAGCATCATTGCGCCGCAGAAGGTTTCCGGGCTGTACCGTGCGTTACGTTATGCCCCGCGCATGTCGACATTCCCGGCTATATCGCGCTCGTGAACGCAGGACGTTATGCCGACGCAGTGAGACTAATCCGCAAAGATAACCCGTTCCCGTCAGTATGCGCTATGGTATGCGAACACCCGTGCGAAAACAAATGCAGGAGAAGAATGGTTGATGACGCAATCAACATCAGGGGCTTGAAGCTCTACGCAATCGACAACGCCGGACATGTTCCCGTATACCGTGAGGGAGAGAAAGCCGCACCCGCAACAGGAAAGAAAGTCGCGATTATCGGCGGAGGGCCGAGCGGAATTACAGCAGCATATTATCTCGGCATGATGGGACACAGCGTGGAGATTTTCGAGCAGCGCAAGAGGCTCGGAGGAATGCTCCGTTATGGTATCCCGTCGTACAGGCTTCCGCGTGAAGTTCTGCATGAGGAGATAGAGACCCTTCTCACAGCCGGAGACATCAAAGTACATAAAGAGGTGTCAATCGGTGGTGCTGATTACCCGCTGAAAAAGTTGCGTGATGAGTTCGACGCGGTATATATCGCAATCGGTGCTCACACGGACAAATCCCTGAAAATCCCCGGTGAAGACGCTGAAGGCGTAATGTCTGCTGTCGAGCTTTTACGGAGAATCGGTGATGATGATTATCCTGATTTCAGGGGGAAGAAAGTAGTAGTAGTCGGTGGAGGCAACGTCGCTATGGACTGTGCAAGATCTTCATTGCGCCTGAATGCCGACAAAGTTACTCTTGCTTACCGCCGCCGTAAAGATGACATGACAGCCCTTGCGGAAGAAGTAGAAGCAACAGAAGTAGAAGGCTGTGAGATACTTGAACTTGCTGCCCCTCTCAAAGTAGAAGTGGAAGACGGAAAAGCAAAAGCCCTTTGGGTGAAGCAGCAGATGATAAGCAACATCAAGGGAGGCCGTCCTGCACCCAAAGACGCAACAGCAGAGCCTATACGCATTGAGGCAGATATTGTCGTCGTGGCAATAGGTCAGGGCATCGACAGCTACAACTTTGAGCAGTCCGGCATAGCAGTGAAGTGGGGCTGTATTCAGGCACTCGCAAGCGAGGAAGTAGAGAACATGCCCGGTGTGTTCTCCGGCGGAGATTGTGTTTCGGGGCCTGCTACCGTGATAAGAGCCATTGCGGCGGGTAAAGTTGCGGCGGCAAATATCGATGAGTATCTCGGCTTCCATCACCCGATAACATTGCCCGTAGAAATCCCCGACCCTGTACCGCATAATCGTCCGGCCTGCGGAAGAGTGAAGATGCGTGAACGTCCGATAGACCAGCGCATTCATGACTTCAAGCTCGTGGAAAAAGGCATGACACAAGAGGAAATGGAGCAGGAAAGCAACAGGTGCTTACGGTGCGACTATTACGGTTTCGGAAAATTCAGAGAGGGGCGTGAAGTGAAATGGTAAACGCGACAATTAACGGGAAGGCTGTACAAGTTCCTGAAAACACAACGATACTTGAAGCCGCGAAACTCAATCATATAACTATACCGCATCTCTGCTACCTGAAAAAAGTAAACGAAATCGGTGCGTGCCGTGTCTGTGTCGTGGAAATAGAAGGGCTTGACAGGCTGGTGTCGTCCTGCAACACGATAGTTCAGGAAGGCATGAAGATAATCACGAACTCCCCGAAAGTCAGACAGGCAAGAAGGGTAAACGTAGAGCTGATACTCTCACAGCATAACGCGAGGTGTGCGGAGTGCGTGCGTTCCGGCAACTGTGAGTTACAGACGACCGCGAATGACTTGGGCATTAACACGTTCCCGTATCATGAAGACATACCAGCGTTTGAGTGGAACGAGAAATTCCCGCTCATCCGCAATGACAGCAAGTGCATAAAGTGTATGCGCTGTGTTCAGGTGTGCGATAAGATACAGCAGATGAACGTTTGGGACATAGCGAAATCCGGCTCACGTACGACAGTCGGCGTTACGGGCGGAAAAGACATCACAGAAGTGAACTGCACAGTATGCGGTCAGTGCATAACACATTGTCCGGTCGGGGCACTCACAGTGCGTGATGACACACAGAAGGTACGTGATGCGTTTGCTCGCGGCGACAAGATAATGATTGCGTCGGTTGCTCCTGCTGTCAGAACGTCATGGGGCGAGAAGCTCGGACTCACTCACGAGGAAGCCTCACAGAACAGACTTGCGGCGGCATTGAGGGCAGTAGGTTTTGACTATGTATTCGACACGGACTTTTCTGCAGACCTCACAATAATGGAAGAGGCAAGCGAATTTGTAGCCAAGCTCAAGAACGCAAAGAACGAAAAATTCCCGATGTTTACTTCATGCTGTCCGGGCTGGGTGCGCTTCATAAAGATGGAGTTCCCGGATCTTGTGCCGCAGTTGTCGAGCGCAAAATCACCGCAGCAGATGTTCGGAGCGATAATCAAGACGTGGTATGCGCAGATTCTTGGGGTTGAGGCGGACAAAATATATCACGTGTCATTCATGCCATGCACGGCCAAGAAGTATGAATGCGATGTTGACTGCATGAACAGTTCGGGAGCGCGCGATATTGATGTTGTTCTGACGGTGCGTGAACTCGACAGGCTCATTAAGTCTGAAGGCATCGACGTGAAATCACTTGAGGAATGCGAATTTGACGCTCCTTTGGGCACGGCTTCGGGAGCAGGACACATTTTCGGCACGACGGGCGGAGTCATGGAGGCGGCATTGCGTACGGCGTACAAGCTGGTAACGGGCGAAAACCCGGATCCTAATGCGTTCCGTTGTGTACGTGATTACGACGGCTTCAAGGAAGCAACATTCGAGATTGCCGGAACGAAACTTCGCATTGCTGTAGCACACGGACTCGGCAACATCAGAAAACTCTGCGAGGACATCCAGAGCGGCAAAGCACAGTATGACTTTGTCGAGATGATGGCTTGTCCGACGGGGTGTGCGGGAGGCGGAGGCCAGCCTATTTCGGAGGGTGAAGAACTCGGTGAAGGGCGCGGGCGTATACTGCTTGACCTGGACAAGAAAATGAACTTGAGATTTTCGCACGAGAACCCATCAATCATTCAGTGCTACAAGGAGTACTTGGGCGAACCGCTCGGAGAGAAGTCGCATCATCTTCTTCACACCGACCAGTCGAAATGGGAATTATGGAAGTAAGTTAGTGTGTTGTCCCCTCGTGTTGTGCGGGGGGATATTTTTTTGTGTTATACTTGCAGAAATTCATAGTAAGGACTGTTGACACAGTGAAAAATAATGCGCCCGTAAAATTTGAGGAGTATGAACGTGAACGCCTCGACGAGATTTACAGCAGGATTGACAGATACTCGGCAATGTCGAAAAATGAGAGATACTTTCTCAATGGAATAATACGATACTTCAAGCCCCGGAAAATTCTTGAAGTCGGTACAGCTCGCGGGGGTGGTTCTGCAATAATCCTCAACGCAATAAAAGACTTGCCCGATTCACAATTAATTTCTACTGACTACTGCGAAAAATATTACATGCTCGACACAGATAAACCTTCCGGCTACGTAATCGGTGAACAGTTCCCGCAATTTATGGACAAATGGACGCTCTACGCCGGCGGAGATATTTCGCGCTACATTGAGAAAATCGGCGACAATATTGATGTTCTCGTCCTTGACACCGCACACATTCACCCTTGGGAAACTTTGAACTTTCTGTGCATTCTCCCTTTCATGAAGGTTAATGCGTCGTGGTGTGTCCTGCATGATGTTTCTCTGCCGTATGTTTCGGGGCGTGAAGAGTGCCTTGCGTGCCGGTAACTTGTTCGAGAGCCTGCTTGCTGCTTGGGCAGTTCCTCCTGCATCACTGAATAATGACTTGCATGACATCAGAGCAATCGTACGCAAATACTACCCTGATTACGCAGAATTTTTCGAGCACGCGATAGAGTACCAGCAGGGAATATTTGAGCACAAAGAGAAATAC
>CAJOED010000065.1 GCA_905233335.1 uncultured Synergistales bacterium | reverse complement strand
TTGAGGCTTACGTGCTGTGTATGATGTGAGCGGAGGCGTTGACAGTTGCATATGATGACTTCGGGCGGGGGCACGAAATTATGAACATTGTACTAATAGAGGGTGCTTCATGCCGCAAAAAAAGAGGCGTTGAGTCTTGCGCGCTGTGTATGATGTGAGCGGGGGGCGTTGACAGTTGCATATGATGACTTCAGGCAATGGAGCGAAACTATGAACGTTGTACTAATAGAGTGTGCTTCATGCCGCAAAAAAAGAGGCGTTGAGGCTTGCGTGCTGTGTATGATGTGAGCGGGGGCGTTGACAGTTGCATATGATGACTTTGGGCAATGGAGCGAAACTATGAACGTCGTACTAATGATAGAGGCTACTTCACGCCGCGAAAATAGAAGCATTGACGGAGGCTTGCAGTTGTGAACATTACCCTAATAACAGTTACTTTACGCCGCACTATATCAGCAGAAGGGAGCATGAAGCCTTGCACATTGCGTTAATAGCGGGTGAAGGAATACTGCCCATAGAGATTGCGAAAAGGTTACAGGCCGAACAGAAATCTACGCTCATAATGACGATGCGTGATGACCCGGAAGTGTTGAAGCCATACGCCGCGAAACTCATACACATGAGGATGCCGAGTTTGAGCCGTGCAGTTCGCGAAATAAAGTCATTCGGTGCGGACAAACTGATAATGGCCGGGCGCGTTCCCAAAAAGATAATCTACTGTCTTCCGTTACTGTTCGACAGAATAGCGCGTTCACTTTTGCGGCAAACTCTGCGTGATGACCATTCATTGCTGGGGGCTGTCGTGAAAGTCTTTGAGGCGGAAAATATTGAGGTTATTCCGTACTGGCAGATACTCCCGGAGTTCATTGCGTCATCGGGGAAACTTTCGGGGCGTTCACCGTCAGAGAGTGAGAGAAGAGACATCGACTACGGGCGCGAAATATTACGTGTAACATTGCCGTGTTCGTTCGGTCAGGCTGTAGCTGTTGCGGGCGGTGCTGTTGTTGCGGTCGAGGCTATGGAGGGCACGGACAAAATGATACAGCGTGCTGGGGAACTTGCCGGGCGTGGTGTTGTCGTGAAGATGATGAAGACGGATCAGGATATGCGCTACGATCTTCCGACGGTGGGGACACGAACGCTTGAGAACATGAAGTCTGCGGGGCTTACGTGTCTTGCGGTAGAGTCAGGGAAGACGTTGATACTTGAGCCGGAAAAATTTTTTGTGCTCGCCGAAAAATATAACATATCAGTATGGGGAATATAGAACGTGGAAAATATTTTTGTGTCATGCGGAGAAGTCAGCGGTGATATTTACGCCGGAGATTTTGTGCGCGAACTTTTGCGGCTGAAACCCGACGTAAAGATCTGGGGTATGCTCGGCTCTGAAGGTGAGAAGGCCGGAGGTTTCGCGAAATGGAGCTATGAAGAGTTGAAGCTCATGGGCATAGTGGAGATTATTCCTGCACTCCCTCGACTCCTGCGGCTCATGAAGGCCATAACGCGCGAAATCATGAACGAGAAGCCCGATGCCGTAGTATTAATCGACAGCCCTGATTTTCACCTGATACTTGCGCACTCATTGAGGAAGTCGGGGTATTCCGGGAAAATCATCTCACTCATTCCCCCGACAGTATGGGCATGGCGTGCCGGACGTGTTGAGAATCTCAAGCGTGATTTCGATTTATGCCTGCCGCTGTTTTCGTTCGAGCATAAATTTCTCGTTGAACACGGTGCGCGTTCGATGTGGAAAGCTCATCCCCTAGTACATGACCTGGAGAACGTGAAAATCTCTGATGAGTTCGCTGAACGTTTCGTGGGAAAAAAGATAATCGCTCTCATGCCTGGAAGCCGACGTTACGACATAAATTACCACCTCGATATACTGCTCGGCACTGCTGAATTGCTGCGGGCGAAAGATTACACGCCGGTATTCTCTGTTGCTCAAGGACTCACAAAAGAACTTGCCGACGAGTTACGGGAGCGCGTGAGTTCTTCAGGCTATGACTTATGGGAAGGCGGCGGGCGTGAACTGATGCTTGGTGCTCTTGCGGTTGCGGGTGTGTCGGGTACTGTTGCGGTGGAGGCTATGCTTCTTGGGCGGTACATGGTGGTAATCTACAACATGAAGCGCATAACATACCTCATCTTGAAACACCTCGTGAAGACGAAAAAAATCTCCATTCCGAACATGCTCACGGGAAAAACTATCTACCCCGAACTCCTCTGTGCAGACGCAAACCCCGAACGTATCACGCGCGAACTCTACGCATATCTTGATGACGATGACAGACGGCGCGAGATTGACGGTGCACTGAAGGAAGCTCGTACGTCAATGGGAAACGTCAACGCGGCGAAATTTTGGGCTAGGTGCGTAATAAATCTGTAACATTTTTTTCTGATTTCGTGTTATTATTCCTCCGTTCAAAAAAATTTTTTTCAGCGGAGGTTTTTCTTTATGAAGCGTGTAATTACTTTTCTGTTAGTCATCGCGTTAGGTGCTCCGGCATTTTCCCACGAACTTACGATTAAGGCCAGGAACAACAGCATGAAGGCGGGCGAACTTTTCCCGGTAACAGTGCAGTCTGCTCACAAGTTCATAGTGCCGGAGGAAGTCGAGATACTTTCACGTGTGAAGGCAGGAATTATTGAGGACGGGAAATTCATAGCGTCAGAACTCACAGCGAACGACCCGGAATTGTGCATTGATTTCACAGTTACGCCGAAGGATTTATCGCAGTCGGTGATACTCGTTGCTATGAAGGACGGAGAATCGTGGTGCGTTACGAACGAGGGCGGGAAGTCAGGAGCACGGCGTGAACTTGAAGCGCAGGGGCTGAAGGTCATATCCGCGAACAAGTACGATAAATACGCAAAGGCCATCTACAACACATCGCCCGACGACAAAAATTTTTCGTCCGTACTTGGCCACCCTCTTGAGCTGATACCCATCACTAACCCTGCAAATGCCAAAGTCGGAGAGTATTTCGATGTCCGTATCCTTCTCAACGGCCAGCCGTACACCGGACCTGTATGGGCAACGTATGACGGTTTCGTTACTGAATACGAGAACACATACGCATACTACACAGAAGCAGAGAACGGAGTAGCGCACGTAAAAATCACAGCTCCGGGCTGGTGGGGAATACGCGCGGCACAGTCAGGGCTACCCGGCGTTGAGGGAGATTACGACGCACTTAACCTCCGGGCGTTCCTGTTGTTTGAAGTGAAGTAAGAAGTGAAATGAGGAAGTTAGCGTTAGTGCTGGTGTTCATGTCGTGGGCGTGTGAAGTTCATGCTCACGGCGTGGGCTATCGTCAATCGGGAATGAAGGCAGTAGCTCTAGAGTTCTTCTACTCCACCGGCGAAAAAATGAGTTACCGTGAAGCAAAAGTATTTTCCCCGAAGGACGAAAAATTCGCTGTGCAGTCAGGACGAACAGACGAGGCCGGGCGTTTTGCGTTTGTGCCTGATTGTGAGGGAGAATGGCGCGTGATAGTTCGTGATGAGGAAGGTCATCAATGCGAGGCGAAAATTGACGTTACGCCGGAACTTGAAGCAGTTTCTCCGGGACAGCAGGAAGAGCCTTTATACGTTCGTGCGCTATTGGGAGTGAGCATAATCTTCAACATAGCGATGATATTCTACAGGAGAGAGAAACATGCACATTAGCGAGGGCATATTGTCGGGAAGTGTATTAGCGGCGGGGTGGCTAGGAAGTGCGGCGGGCATTTCTTACGGCCTCAAGAAGACCGACACCGCGAAAATCGTACGTACGGCGTTAATCTCGTCAGCATTCTTTCTTGCTTCACTCGTGAACGTCCGAATAGGGCCAAGCTCCACTCACCTGACGTTACTTGCTCCGATGGGACTCGTGCTCGGTTTCGGAGTATTCCCGGCTGTGTTCGTGGCGTTATTGCTTCAGGCGTTGCTGTTCCACTTCGGCGGGCTGTTAGTCTTGGGCGTAAACACGTTCATAATGTCGGCTTCGGCTCTGTTGGTGTACGTTCTTTTCGGGAAATTCATACGCGGTGGGCGTTATGCTGTCGTGTTCTCGTTCGTTGCGGGAGTAACGGCAGTGATGACGGGCGCATGTCTTGTCGGTGCTGCGCTTGGTATGACGGACGGAAATTTTTTCACCGCCGCAAAAATAATCATCATTGCACATATCCCCGTTGCATTAATAGAAGGAGTTGTTACGGTGTTTCTTATGTCATGGCTGAAGAAGTCAGCCCCGGAGTTTTTATCATGAAGGGCGAAACTTTTACCCTCAACATTGCGGATTACTCGACGATAACGGACTGCGAAACATCACCGGCTGTAACTCTTGCCTGCGCTGTGTGCTATGCTCTTGCTGTGTCGGTGAGCGACTCACTTCCGGCGTTGTGCCTTGCGTCTGTCCTTCCTGCTGTTATAATGTGCCGCAAAAAAATCAACATCACGAAAATCAACATCATGAACGCGATAATGCTTCTCACGATGATATTGACTTGGCCGGTAGCGCGTGAAGGTTTCGTGAGGGGAGTAGTGATTTCTCTGCGTGTGAACATGATATACGTAACCTTTGCGGGAATGCTGGCTCCTTTGGGCATCGGTGGTCTGTACAGTGCGCTGATACTTCCCGAAAAGCTGAGGGTGCTGGTCATTCTTACTTTGCGTGGAATATACATCATGCACGAGAGATTTTCGGCGGCGTTGGTGGCGTTGCGTCTGCGTGCTCCTGAATTGCGCGGCGTAATGAAGCTCCGTGCGTTTGCGTATGTTGTAGCGTCGGTTGTCCTGCAAAGTTCCCGGAAGTCCGAACGCATGATGTACGCTGTAACGTGCCGGGGAGGATTCGGAGGTTTCCGTCGGGACGTGAACAGGAGCGTAACCCCTCGTGATGTAGTTATGTGTGCGATGTTCGCAGTATATATTGCGGTTATTGTCGGGTGCAATTATGCTTGAAGTTTCGTTACGCATGATGTACGCATATAACATGCCGGTGATATTCGGGAGCTGTCGGGACATGAACAGGAGCGTAACCCCTCGTGATGTAGTTATGTGTGCGATGTTTGCAGTATATATTGCGGTTATTGTCGTGTGCAATTATGCTTGACGTGTTGCCTTATCTCGTGCTTTGCGTGAAGTAGTGCTGTGTGCGGCATATATATTGCGGCTGTGAATAAATGACATAATATTATGATATGAAAAAAATTATGCTTGATGTTGCTAACTTGCGCTACAGATACCCGGACGGACATGAAGCTCTGCGCGGAGTAACGTTCTCGGTCGGTGAGGGTGAGAAGGTTGCGCTTGTCGGTGCGAACGGTTCGGGGAAATCTACGCTGTTGCTTCACATTGCCGGTGCTGTTGACGTTCAGGAAGGGACAATCACTTTCAGGGGGGAAAGCGGCGTTGATGTATTGCGGAAAAATGTCGGTCTTACGTTTCAGGACGCTGACGACGAAATACTCATGCCTTCTGTCGTTGATGACGTAGCTTTTTCGCTTGTGGCTTCCGGCGTGAACGTGAGAGAAGCTCATGAACGCGCAATGAATGTACTTGCCTCACTTGGGATTGCGCACTTGTCCGACCGTCCACCTCATAAGCTCTCCGGCGGCGAAAAAAGACTCGTATCAATCGCGGGAATCTTGGCGGCTGACCCGGAAATGCTTGCACTTGATGAGCCTGCTGCAGCACTTGACCCTAGAGCGAGAAGACGAGTGATTGATTTTCTGCGTGGGAGTGAGAAGAGTATCTTGCTTGCGTCTCATGACCTCGATATGACGCTCGATGTGTGTTCGCGTGCGGTGATACTTTCGGGCGGACTGGTTGCGTGTGAGGGTGAACTCCCTGAACTGTTCACGGACAAAAATATTCTTGAGGCGAACGGGCTGGAGCTTCCACTGCGTTATGCATGAAGTTGTGCTAGAATGTAGCGTAAAATCATACAAAGAAGGGTTGACAAAGTGAACTTTAACCCAAATAATATTACACAACACAACACAACACCCCTATTGCGCCTTGAAGGAAGTATTTGCGGCGGGCTGTGCTGGGATGAATTGACCCGGCGACGCTGGGAAGACCCGAAATGCCTCGAACGTTACGGCTACAAAGTGTATTCACAGAACGACGAGGACGGAATAATACAGGAGATATTTCGGAGGATAGGCACAACGGACAAACGCTTCATAGAGTTCGGTGTACAGAACGGACTAGAAAGCAACTGTCATTACCTGCTGTTAAAGGGCTGGTCGGGATTATGGCTTGAAGGCTCGCAAAAAGATGTTCAGGAAATACACGACAGATTCAGGCCGATAATTGCTGGCGGTCGTCTCAAAGTCAAAAACGCATTCATTACGCGCGACAACATCAACGAATTATTCACGAGCGAAAATTTTACGGGAGAAATCGACCTGCTGTCTATAGATATTGACGGCAATGATTATTACGTCTGGCAGGCTGTGAATGTCGTAAAGCCTCGTGTAGTCATCATTGAGTACAACGGAAAATTCCCGCCGGACTTTGAGTGGAAGCAGGCGTATAATTCCCGGCATGTATGGGACGGTTCAGACTGGCATGGAGCATCACTGAAGGCGTATGAACTTCTTGGGCGTGAGCTGGGCTATCAGCTTGTCGGGACTAATCTGCTTGGCGTTAATGCGTTCTTTGTGCGTAATGACTTGGCGGGCGATAAGTTCATAACTCCGGCAACGGCGGAAACTCTCTACAATCCTTTGAGGCTGAATATGCGTTTTGTGAACTGGCATCCGGCGCGTTATTGTCTTGCGGAACAGAAAGAAGAACTCGGAGTAAGAAATTATTACGAAAATGGAAAAGTGCCGCCAGCAAGAAGCAAACTGAAAAACTTTATTATGCGCACAATCTACAAAGTGGGTTATGCTTGGCGTAACGGCTAGGAAAGTTTTTCACCTTGAGTCCGAACTCGTTTGTGTTGTTTGTGATGAGTACGCCGTTGCGGGCTAGAACTGTAGCGGCTATTATTGTGTCATTTGCGCCGATTTTCTGTCCTTTGCGTTCGAGGTCTGCACGGATTTTTCCGTAAGTCATGAGCGAATCATTATCAAACGGTACAATTTCGAACAAATTGCAGAAATCAAGCGTCTGTTTCAGGTTTTTCTCAATTCTGCCGCTCTTGAATACCCCGAAAAGCAGCTCACCTTTGACGAGTGAAGGCAACTTTATATAATTTGCGTTAATAGAGTCTATTTTATCGCGTAAATCCGAGTTTCGGCCTCTCAAGTAAGTAATACAAATATTACTGTCGAGATAATATATTTTCTTCATCAAAGCTAGGCACCTCATCAAAATCAAAATATGCGTCTTCAGGTTCAACAAAAGTTTCATCCGTAATAGAGCCGTACAACGCGTTAAGTGCTTTATGCCACTCTTCATTTGTTGCGAATTTCCTTACAGGGCCGCTCCCTGTAGTAATATTTCCGTACATATTCACATCTCCTATTCTGCAAAGATTATAGCACTCCCCCGCCTGTTACAACGAGGGAGCACAAACT
>CAJOED010000064.1 GCA_905233335.1 uncultured Synergistales bacterium | reverse complement strand
TAACAGAAAAGGGAAATGTGATAAAATAGGGGCGGCGGTGAGGGAGTTAGCATGACCCCTATTAACCTTGAAATCATATCATCTGCTAGCGGGAAAACCTATCCCAGAGCAGGAAGATAATCCTCAACAACCAGAATACAGCAGCGACGAAAACATCGATTCGGATTCGGAGTGTTCGCCGCTGTTTACGTTTCTGGTGTTTTCTGCCCTTTTTCGGAGGCATGAGATTCACCTCGTTTCTACAGGGCGACTCCCCGTTGGACGATGAGCCCTGTACCTCTTACGCCTAGAACTTTTCGTAGCCCTCCCCTGATACTTTTACGCCGAAAATGCCCGGAGGTGTTATGTGCATTCCCGCAATGGGTATCTTCTTCTCCGACGCAAGCTCAAGAATTTTTCTGCGCGACTCCGCCGCTTTCACCGGGTCAACGTCATACTTCACTGACACACCCGGCAGAGGGAACTGAATCTCCGGGAAGTGCATGATGTCCCCGACAACTAACAGTTCCTCGTCGCCAGCTTTGATGTCGTACACAGTGTGCCCGGGAGTGTGCCCTGAAGCATCAACCGCCGTAACTCCCGCAATGACCTCATCACCGAATGCGAACGTGTGAACTTCATACAGTGCCAGCGCGTTAATCACGTTCTCGTTCTTGATGACGTTGCACCAGTAATCGCGCTCGACTTCCGACACGTACACTTCAGCGTTCGGGAATGACTTTCCGCCTTCAGCACTCACGAGTCCTCCGAAATGATCCGGGTGAAGGTGAGTGATGAGTATGGTCTTTACGTCGTTGGGATTTATGCCCTTCTCCATGAGTGCCATTAAGATTTTTCCGTCCTGCAGTCCCGCGTCGAAAAGTACATCGTTCTCCGCAATCCTCACGTAGAACGCAAGAATCTGGCTGGGCATTTTTCCGTCGGGGAAGTACTGCGCAATCTGCTCATCACTTGCGCCGACCAGCAATGACGTATCACTTTGTCCCTGAACGTCGACGAGCGATATAGTTCCGATAGTCCCGGCATAAGCAGAGCCGGTCATGAACACAAAGAGTAATACTGCCGCAAAAATTTTTGACATGAAAAAATTTCCTCCCTAAATGAAAATTTCTATTATAATAGCGCAAAATTTTTTTCAGGAGGTTATTTTTATGAAACGAAAATTATTCTTGTCTTTCCTGATAGCTCTTCTCATTGCGTCGGTATCATGCGCTGAAGTTGTCCCCCTCGAACGCAACGGCTACAAATTACACCTTGAGAGTTTCGGCACAGACGGCGACCCCTTACTGCTTGTTCACGGCCTGACGTACTCATCACATGAATTTGATGTCAACGTGAAGGACTACAGCCTTGCGAGATTTTTTGCGGGCAGCGGCTTCAAAGTATGGGTGCTCGACATTGCGGGCTATGGCAGTTCGCAGGAAGTGGACGACGGCTTCATGCCTGACTCGAACTATGCGGCAGAAGACATAGCTGCGGCGGCACGTGTTATCCTTGAGCGTTCCGGGCGCAAGAGCCTTAATGTGCTGGGCTGGAGCTGGGGAACAGTAACTAGCGGACGTTTTGCGGCCAAGTATCCTGAACTCGTGCGGAGGCTGGTGCTTTATGCTCCGATAGTGGCGGGGCTTGCGGACGTGAAAGTTACAGCACCGTTCAATCACAACACGTGGGAACATGCGGCGGGGGATTTTCAGGTCAACGCGGACAAGAGCATCAATTACGACATCACAGAGCCGGAAGTGGTGAATGCGTTTCAGTCAAACTGCTGGCGATACGACAAGGAATCGAGTCCGAACGGCGGCAGAAGGGACTTGCTCGTAGCTCCTTCAGAGAGACTCATACCGACAGCACAGCTCACTATGCCGGTGATGATTATTGCGGGGTCGAAAGATGATTATGTTTCGCCGGAGTTATGCCGTGAAGCGTTCGGGACACTCACGAACAAAGACTCGCGCCTTGAGATTATTGACGGTGCCGCACATGCCATGATGATGGAGAAGCCGTACTACAAAATATTCCGGGAAAAGATTCTTGATTTCCTGAAAGCAAATTAACTTGACGCAGAAAATTTCGGGAGTATAATTATCTCTCGTCATGCCTCATTGTTAGAGCGGGGGTGGCGGAATTGGTAGACGCGCAAGACTAAGGATCTTGTGATCAATTTAAGTATCGTGGGAGTTCGATTCTCCCCCTCCGCACCATTACGAAAATAATAATCCCTCTGGTAATCGCCGGAGGGGTTTTTGTTGTGCCGGAAATTATGAGCGCAAAAAAACAGCAGGCCTCTCATGACCTGCCGAATTTCTCTCTCTACTCTTCTCTCACTACTCTTTGCGCCGTCGTCGCTTTATTGTGTCGTCCTTCTCGTTCTTGTAGCCCTTTGTACGCCATAAGAACTGACGCTTTGAGGCCATCGCCGCACTTAGTGGAAGCTCCACCCAGCCCCAGGGAGTTACGAGTATGAAGCGTAATGTTATACCCTGTGCCGCAAGTGCATCAACATGAGGGACGAAACGCGCAACCTCGTCAAATATGAATGTATCGCTGATTATCCATACACGTCGGCAGTTCGACCGGTTGAACACTGCTGCATAATCTATCGCTGTACGCAAGCCGCTCTCATAGTCAGAAGGCGTTATGCTGATTATCAGGGTGTCAGGTTTTCCGCCGGGCATTTTGGGATTCGGAATAACGTCTGCATATTCTTCTATTGCCTTCAAACGCTCAAAGAGATTCTCAAGTCCTCCTGTCTCATCATGGAAGCTGGAGCCGAAAAGTTCCGCAAGTATATCCGGCTCATCCTGTATTTCGTCGGGACGTGAAATCATGTCATTCATCCATTCCCGCACCGTAGTAATTGCTTCAAGAATGTACTGCGGGTATTCGTTCTCTGATATGGCAGATAATAATTCTCCGATGGTCATATCTGTCTCTGCTTGCTGTTTCTTGCGGCTTCTGCTTTTTCTGCTAAGTTCGTTCTGGTCTACGCACATGATTTTTCGCTATCCTCCTTTGTTCACTATGAAAAGTAAGTATAACACGATACGGCTATTATTATGAACGTTCCGGCAATCGTCGAGTATATAGTGTGTATCTCACTGCGCATTAGTATATCCTTGTTGAAACTCACTGCTAAGTCCTTCATGCTGATGTGTACGGGGAAAAATCTCTTCACTCTCACACAATAGTCTTCATACTCCCGGCCGAATTTCTGATGCAGGAATTTTTCTTCATGAGGGATTATCACAAGAACATACAGTACATAGAAGCTGACGACAAAAATAATTACCGCCCTGAAACCAGCTATGATGCTCCAGCCCAGACCGATTAAGAAATTCCCGAAGTATAACGGGTTGCGCATGAGAGCATATGCACCTTTTGAGGCGAGAGAGTTCGCTTTGACGTTTTCGCCACGGTAAAGGCCGATGCACCCGGAAGCCCAGCAACGCCATAACTGACCCGCAATGACTATCACGAGTGCAGGAATGACCCGGCGCAATGTTGCCTTCTCTGACATGAAGAGTATTGCGATAAACAGCAGCGTCCAGAGTCCGCCGCGCATCCTGAAAGCCCATTCACGAAACTTTTGCATTTACACACTCCCATTCTGTTTCAACGCTTCAGATTCCGGCGACGCTCCCTTGTGCAAATTCTCACTCACTCCCCAGCCGAGCATACGAATAACTACGACAACGCCCATAAAGATAGATATGTAGTCCGTGAAAAACCTGCATATTATCGACATGATGCCCGCCATATTCTCAGGCATTAACACAGAATACAGCAATGCACCGCCTCCTTCAGCAACTCCGCTCGCGCCCGGTGTCGGCACAAAGTACAGAATGAACATGAACACCGCCTGAACTGCTATAGTCTGCGCATACCTGAAAGGCAGTCCCACCGCACTCATCAGCACCGGCAGTACCGTGAACAGTGAGAGAAGGTGAAGCACAGAGAGAATTACGCCGACAATGAGCCATAATTTCCCCGTGTTGAACGCAAGACGAAAATTCATTATGTAGTTGTCGATTTCCGTATCGAGCCACTGAAATATTTTTATTACCCGCCTGTTTGATGTCATTATCTTAAAGCGTCGGAGCCACATTACTATTACACGGCTGAATTTCTTTATGAGTTCCGGCTTCATTATCGTAAACGCTACAAATGCCCACGTCGCTAATATCACCATGAACACATAGAACACTAACCCTTTCAGAAACGGACTGCCCTCAAGAATATCCGGGTCAAGCATTAGTGCTATCGGGACTGCAAGTGTGAGTATCAATATCGTGAGCATTGTGCGCATGAGGGTAATCGCTATTCCTTTGCCGACAGGGATGCCGCGTTTGTAGAGAGCGTATACCTGAAACGGCCCGCCTCCCGACTGCATCGGAGTTACGGCACTCCCAAAGTAATTCAGCCACGTCAAAACAATTCCCAGCGAGAAAGGCACTCGTTCATGTGCGGCGAAGGACAACGCGCAGAATCTCCCGGCATCGAATACCCACGCAAGAAATACTACGAGAAGTGCGGCAAGGAGTTTTATTTTGTTTGCGGCAAGAAGTGAACGTATTGTGTAATGGTCAACGCTTCGGAAAATTATCAATGCTCCCATTCCGAAAGCAAGAAGTATAAAGATTATCAGTCCTTTACGCAGAGACAAGTTTATATTTCCTCCATAATGTAAGAATACGTTTATTATAGCGGCAAAAAGTTTTTATGCTGAAAATATTTCCTGTATCATGAACATGTATAACGCCGTCCCTGCTACTATGCTCAACAATGTATTACGCCGCCAAACATGCAGGACAACCACTACAGCACACGCAATGACTTCCGGCACACCGTGAGATCCCGCAAGGACATTCACGCCGCGCAGGCAGTACACGACGAGCATAGCCATAACGCTACAGGGAAGGACACGGCCAAGATACAGCAGGAATGACGGAGTGTTTTTCCCGAACGCTATAAACGGAAGGAAGCGGAGAAATATCGTAACTGCTCCCGAAATTATCACGACATAGCCGGCATGAACATCAAACATTCTCTATTCTCCCCCTCATCATGAACAGTCCTATAGTGATTAGCAGCATCGACGGAATAAGAAAGTTATCCGCTCCGAAAATCACGAGGCACATAACACTCACAGCAAAACCGATTACAGCCGGAGAATGTTCCGACGAGTTCAGCCACTGTTCGACGCAAATACTCACGAACAATGCAGTGAGCGCGAAATCTATACCCCTCGAATCAAACGGCAGCACTTGGCCAAGTACACCGCCTATTACGCTTCCCGCAATCCAGTATGAGTGATCCAGCAATGACACCCAGAAGCAGTAATTTTCGTCGTCTGATTCGCACACAAGAGAGTATGTTTCGTCGGTGAGGGCGTAAATCATGTATATCTTCCGCAGGCCGTGAATGTTGCGATAACGTTCCAGCATCGACAGCCCATAAAACAGATGACGGGCACTAATCATTGATGCCGTAAGACCAGTAGTAACGAGTGAGGCCGACGCAAATAAATCTATCGCCGCAAACTGCATAGTCCCCGAATAAATCATCACGCTCATAGCAAACGCCCATAACGCATTGTAGCCGCGAGTGCTGAGAAGAAGACCGAAGCCCATTCCCAGCACCAAGTAGCCCGTCATTACAGGTAATGTGTCATGAAGTGCCCGCGTTATTGTGCTATCTCGCATGTCAGTTCTTCACCGTTGAGGTTGACATTGATTTTTGCTCCATCACCGCTGACTTTCCCGGAAAGCATGAAGTCCGACAATTTGTCCTCAAGCATTGACTGTATTGCACGGCGTAACGGCCTAGCTCCGTATTTCGGTTTGTAGCCCTTTTCGAGAATTTTCGCTTTCACGTCATCAGCAACATCAATTTTTACGTTCTTTGTGTCGAGGCGTGAAGAGAGATCCTCTAACATAGTGTCTATTATCTTCAGCAGGTTATCACGGGACAGCGGCTTGAATACGGCCATTTCGTCAATGCGATTCAGAAACTCCGGCCTGAATGTACGGTTTGCCTCCTCAAGAATAATATTCTTTGTGCGTTCCCAGTCTCTTTGGCTCTGGCTCTCTGCGCTCTGCCCGAAACCTAAAGAATTTCCCTGCTGTGCTTCCTTTGCGCCGACGTTGCTCGTCATGATTATTACGGTGTTGCGGAAGTCTACCTTGCGCCCTTGTCCGTCCGTCAGTTTCCCGTCATCAAGTACCTGTAACAATATGTTGAAGATTTCCGGGTGTGCCTTCTCGATTTCGTCGAAAAGAATAACGCTGTATGGTTTGCGCCGTACCATTTCGGTGAGTTTTCCGCCCGACTCATGACCGACATATCCGGGAGGTGCTCCGACGAGCTTTGACACTTCATGACGCTCCATGTACTCGCTCATGTCTATTCGTATCATTGCGTCCTCACGTCCGAACAAGAAACGCGCAAGGCACCGTGCAAGTTCCGTTTTGCCGACACCAGTAGGACCCATGAACAGAAAACTCCCTATAGGCCGCCGTGGATCCCGTAAACCTGTACGCGCCCTCCTGATTGCACGTGATACCGCACTCACTGCCTCATCCTGTCCGATTAACCGCCGAGAAATTTCCTCCTCCATCTTGAGAAGTCGTGAAGTCTCTGCTTCCGTCATCTGCTTTACGGGTATGCCGGTCTGTTCCGCTACAACCGTCGCTATGTCTTCCGCAGTAATTCTGTGTCGTTCGGTCTTCCTGCTGCGCTGCCACTTCTTGAGTTCCGCGTCGAGTTCTTCAGAAATCATGCGCTCCTTGTCCCGCAAGTCCGTAGCTTGTTCGTAGTGTTCGGACATTACAGCGTTCTCTTTCTCCTTCTGCACGTCCTCAAGCCGTCGTCGTATCTCGTTGATGTATTCGGGCGGCTCAAGTGCTAATAACCGTGTCCGTGCTCCTGCCTCATCAATAAGATCTATTCCCTTGTCCGGCAAATATCTATCCTGAACATACCGCGATGATAATTTTGCGGCGGCCTCTATTGCGTCATCAGAATATATTACGTTGTGATGCTTCTCGTATCTGTCCTTC
>CAJOED010000063.1:17870-18437 GCA_905233335.1 uncultured Synergistales bacterium | reverse complement strand
TCGCTCCCATTGCCGCGAATGCCCAGCAAGGCCCGGGAATTCCCTGATGCTTTACGCTCGTTATCCGATTGAGTTCGCGCAAATCGTAATGAGACGGAAGAGCTTCAGCAATATTCACAGTCAGCAAAAATGTTATCAGCACAAAAAACTTTTTCACGTATAATCAGCTCCATTCATTTGAAACATTCTACACTGAAAGAAGGTTTTTATTCTGTCATGCAACTTTTACGGCTGGAAAGACTCCGGCCATGTTCACGCGGTCTCAAACGATTTTCCCGGAATAAATACTCCCTGCGATTTGTACGGTGCGCTCCTTCACGTCTGGTGTGAATATTCCTGCACTCCCCGCCTGCGTCATGAATGGTCGCCCGACAACCCAACGTTGGGACAATGCGCTATCACATCGTTTCTCGCTCAGGACATCTTCGGCGGAAAAGTCTTCGGAGTCCCTCTTGAGGCCGGGAACTTTCACTGTTATAACGTTGTGGACGGTTACGCATTCGACCTGACCAGCGAGCAATTCGGCGATGAGGCACTGAATTACGCAGGCAATCCTGAGCAGTTCCG
>CAJOED010000063.1:5716-17818 GCA_905233335.1 uncultured Synergistales bacterium | reverse complement strand
CGGACGGAGAAACGTGAACGCTACGAGTATTTGCGCTCCGAACTCAAGAAATATTGCCGCTGAATCAGATTGTACAGTGTCAGGAATCTTTTTGCTGGTTACGGAAAGAAGTTAGTCCTCAGAAATATTACGCTCGATATTCCTTCCGGCCTCGTATCGTTAATCGGCCCTAACGGTTCGGGCAAGTCAACGTTCATGCGAGTGCTTGCGGGATTGATGGGGTATTCGGGAAACGTTCTCCTTCATGGCCGCGAGGTGAGGAACTTTTCACGCCGGGAATTTTCCACACTGCAACACACAGCAACGCCGAACACATACTACGGGAGAATATGACGAATGATTAGCACAATAAAAATCACACAGGACAATGACGGCCGCAGACTTGACCGCACACTACGCTCAATGTTCAAGTGGATAGCGTTAGACGAAATCATGATGTCCATACGCAAAGGAGAAGTACGCGTCAATACCAAGAGAGTCCGCAAGCACGCATTCCGGGTTTCGGCTGGTGATGAGCTTTCTGTTCCCTGGACTCTGACAGATGACGGCACTCACATAAACACCTACAACACATGGGGAAACATCAGCGTAATCTTTCAGGGCGAAAACGTATTAATCCTCAACAAACCCGCCGGGATTCTCGTACAGCCGAACGAATATTACGGTGATAGTGTCATCAGCCGCGTCTGGGGAGTTCTCGGCACAAAGACCCCTGCTCCTGCTCACAGACTTGACCGAAACACTACGGGAGTTCTCACGGTTGCTCTTCACGGTGATGCATTGCGCTCGCTTGAAGAAGTATTCAGGGAACGCACAATCAGAAAATTCTACCGTGCAATCGTTACCGGAAAAGCCCCCGACACGATGATAGATGCTCCACTCCTGAAAGACCCCGACAGCAACACCGTAACTGTATCACCCGACGGACTGACAGCCCGCACAAAATGTACATGCCTCGCGTCGAACGAAAAATTTTCGCTGGTGGAGCTTGAGCTTCTCACGGGCAGAACACATCAGGCACGCGTTCACATGGCACACATCGGACACCCCATACTCGGCGACAGAAAATACGGTGATTTTGACGCTAACAGGGAGAAGGGCGATATGGTGAAACGTCCGCTGCTACATGCGTACATGTTACAGTTCCCGGAAGCACTCCCTTCATGCCTTGATGAGGTTGCCGGGAAAAAGTTTTCTGCTCCACTTCCTGACGACATGCAGAACTTCATTAACGCGGAGGAGTTGTCATGAAAAAATTTCTGCTGAAAATTTCTGCGGCGTTGTTAATATCATGGGCGTTCTACTCTGCTGTTGACTATTTCGCCATTCACAACTGGAACAACAACGACTCACTCATTGTGCGCGTGATTGATGCTTCACCCGAACAGGTAATCACGACGACAGAAGAACATGAAGACGCTTACGAGATGCTCGAACGTGATACGGTTATGCAGGTGCTTTCAGGGAACGACAGCGATAAAGTTCTCACGGTGAAGACAGTACGACTTGCGGGAACAGGGATTCAGGTCAAGCCGGGCAGAAGGTATCTGTTAGTGTGGGACATGTTCAGCGACGGCAGAGTGCAGTACTCAATTGCGGACGCATTCCGTGTTTCGTCAGTAGCAGGTGTGATTATGGCTGTGTGCTGTGTGCTGATTGCTCTTACTGGTATGCGTGGATTTCTTGCGCTTTTGGGACTCGGAGCGTCGGTTGTCGTTCTGATTTTCGCGATGATACCCCTCATCAGTCAGGGCTGGTCTCCCGTACTGCTTGCGTTAGCTTCCGTCCTCATAATCTCTACAGTAACCATATTGTGTGTCGTGCATCACCTGCGATATATGCTTGTTGCGTTAATGGGCAGTCTTGGCGGAGTGTTATGCGGCTTCATGTGCGGGGCGTTGATGGTGTATTTATGGCAGTTGTCCGGGCTTGCGGGTGAAGGTGCTGCACTGCTTGCGTCGACGTTGCCGGGGCTGAACATGCGCGGGATACTGCTTGCGTCGGTGCTCATCGGGTCAATAGGTGCGGTGCTTGATGTCGGTGTGTCTGTTACGGCATCAATGTCGGAGTTCGTCGACTACGATAATAATATCCCCCTCGACAGACTATTACTTGCGGGCTTGAACGTCGGCAGTGAAGTTCTCGGAAGCATGATTAACACGCTGATACTGGCATACATGGGAAGCTCACTTCCGATGGCAGTGCTGATATGCAGTTCGGGCGTAGAACTTTCCGGCATAATGAATGACCCCTATATAGCGCAGGAAATCGTACAGAGCATAGCGGGGACTCTAGGTCTTCTGTTCACGATACCTGCGACGGCGTTTTGTTTCGTGATGCAGGAGTCATTGAGGCGGCGTGATGATTAGAGCAGTGATTGATGGGTTGTTTCTCGTCGTGTTGGGCTTCATGAAGTGCGGCGGTGTGTATTGCGCTAGGCGTACGGGGTCAGTCGTTGAGGCTGTAGCGTGTGAGGGTGTTGTGAGGTGTCATGATGATTAGAGCAGTAATCGACATCGGCAGCAACTCCATCAAGATGCGCGTGGCTCGTGTCAGTGCTCATCATGTGAGCGTCATACGTGATGAGACCGAAGTAGTGCGTCTTGGCCGGGGGATGTCATCAAGCGGCCTGCTCTCCACCGACAGCATGAAGTCATCGTGTGAAGCTGTTGCGCGAATGACGAGAAAAGCCAAGCACTTGGGCGCAAAAATCTTCATTGCCGGGACAATGGCTCTACGCACCGCAAAAAATTCCGGCGATTTCGTGAACATGGTACGCGACGTTACAGGCCTGGACGTTCATATATTCTCCGGCGAAGATGAAGCAAAATATTCATGGATCGGTGCTGTTGATGGTTTCGATGTTTCGGGCGATGTTGTTATGTTCGACACGGGCGGAGGAAGTACAGAGTTCGTTCGCGGGCATGACGGCCAAGTGAATAATATCGTGAGCGTTCCGGTCGGTGCGGTGAACTTGTCGGAACGTTTTTTTTGCTCTCACAATTCCCCCGTCAAAAATTCTTCATGCGATGATGCCGTCGGTTACGTCAAAAAATTATTCCTCGACAACAAGATAGATACTTTCAGTGCTTCACGAATTATCGGTGTCGGCGGAGGTGTCGTCTCAATGGCCAGCGTAAAATTTGCGTGCGAAAACTTCATGCCCTCAAAACTTCACGGGAGCACACTCACGATGCGCGATATTCGGCGACAGATACGCATGTACTCATCACTGACACTGGACGAACGCGAAAACATCATCGGGCTTCCTGCCTCGCGTGCAGATGTCATTCTTGGGAGCGCGTGCATAGTCTTTACGGCTCTGCAGGTCATGAATGCTCCTTCATGCGTCGTGAGCATAAACGGTTTGCGTCATGGTTTGTTATTGAGTGATATATAATTAGTATTTCATGATAAGAGGTGAGAAAAAAATTGCTGCTTGAATTGATGTCAAACGGAACACTTGCAGAATTACCGCCCGAAAATATACCTGACACTATAACTATGCCCGACGAACCTTCAGTAATGTTATTGCTTCCTCACAACAAGTACTTGCTCGGCACAGGCAGCGACAAATGGATATACGCCAGCGAAACTCCCGGAACACAGCCCAAGAATGTATTTCTGTATGAAGGCGAAAAATT
The DNA here is from genome assembly GCA_905233335.1 of uncultured Synergistales bacterium. Lineage (GTDB taxonomy): Bacteria > Synergistota > Synergistia > Synergistales > Aminobacteriaceae > JAFUXM01. The sequence continues at coordinate 14,174 of CAJOED010000063.1, read as the reverse complement.
ATCACTCCTGAATGACGGCACTCCTCCGACAGTATTACCCGCCGTAACAGTGAACGCACTCCGCAAAGAATTATTGCAGCAGTCAGAACCCCCCGGACGACATTCAGCTACGGTCTTAATGCTCCGTACATTTATGCGCGGCAATCCTGCATTTGCTTCTGACAGCGCAGAGTTTCTTGATGAGGAATATTTTGCCGAGTTCATGAGGAATGATTTAGTGCTGTGCAAGACATACTGGACTGTACGTTTTGCGCTCGCACGTGGAGAAATGGAAGCTGTCGGACGCATAAAAGCCTGGCTGAAAGCAGACCCCGAAAACTTCACGAAACAGAATAACACAATGCGCCTATGGTTTTCCATTCAGGACATGCCCGATGAAGAAGCTCTTGCGGAACTTGAAGAGTTATCTTTTTCCCGCATCGAACTGAAACGGATGGCCTTGCAGAATGTTTCTCCGATTGTCGTCTATAATCCTGTTTCGGGCTGGCTTGTGCTGGGTCGTTTCGGGCGCGACAAGAATACTATGTTCACATGCTGGCTTCTCTACAGCCACAACTTATGGTTTGACCTTCGCGAAAAAAAGAAAATGACAGTGCATGATATTATTTTGGCTTCATGGGCAGAACATGACACACAGAAAGCAATGATTGAACGTGCAAAATATAAAGGGGGCGTAATATGAACATAAATTTTTCAGGGGTCAGCAAAATTTTTGAGCCTGACATAGCCGCATTAGTTGATATAAATCTGAACATAGAGCAGGGAGAGTTTGTCTATGTCATCGGGCAGACGGGATCCGGCAAGTCTACACTCCTCCGGCTTATTACCCGTGAAATTCTCCCGTCAAAAGGCACTGTAGCAGTCGGCAATGTAGACCTCCGTCGAATGAGGAGCGCGGACGTTCCCTATTACCGTCGTGATGTCGGACTTGTTGCGCAGGATTTCCGCCTCATTCCCTCGCTGACAGTCTACGAGAATATAGCGTTCGTAATGGAAGCTATGTCCGTCCCAAAAAGAATCGTTGCTGAAAGGGCAAAGGACGTAATCAATCAGGTCGGCTTATGGCGGAGAAGGGCAATGCGTCCGGCACAGTTATCGGGAGGAGAACAGCAGAGGGTCGCAATCGCCCGGGCACTTGCGGGATCTCCTTCACTGTTCATAGCGGACGAACCGACCGGAAATCTTGACTTTCACACGGCGGCGGAAGTCATGAAGATACTTTTTGCGATTAACGCGGCGGGTGTTACTGTAGTAATGTCAACGCACAATCAGAGCATAGTGAACTCATCACGACAGCGTGTAATAGAACTTGACAGCGGGCGGCTTGTGCGGGACGAAAAAGGAGGGAGCTATTCAGGATAATGACGACGTTCAAATATATTTTGCGTGATATGTGGCGGCTTCTTGTGCATCATTGGGTGCTTGGCCTCCTCACGATGATAACTGCCGGTGTAATGCTGTGGATTTTGGGAATTACTACGCTGTTTTCGCTGAACCTCGAAAATCTTTTGTCGCGCCTCGAAAGTGAATTAGTAGTGCAGGCGTATTTGGTGAAGGATAACACGCTCGATGTTGAGGGTGTTGCGGCAAGGATACAGGCACTTGATTACGTGTACAGCATGAAAGTATATTCGCCTTCCGACTCGCTCGCAAAACTTCAGGAGAAAATGGGCTCTCAATCTCACGCGCTCGATATGCTCGGCGATAACCCGATACCCTGGAACTTTGAGATACACGTTCACAATGCAGAAGATGTTACTCCCCTCGTTGAAGCGTTGAAGGCAATGCCGGAAGTTGATGATGTCGTTTACGCGGGGTTGGTGGTGCGGCGAATTTCTACGTTGTCGCGTATCTCTTCACGTGTTGCGCTGATACTGTTCATTCTTGCGGTGGTGATTACGGCTCTCGTCGTGTACAACACAATACACATCTCGCTGTATTCACGGCGTGAGGAAATCGGCATAATGTACCTCGTCGGAGCAACACGCGCATACATAGCGACTCCGTTCGTGCTTGAAGGGACGCTGCTTGCGTTCTTGGGAGCACTTGCGGCGGCAGGAGGAATTATCGGTGTGTACTTTCCGGGAATTACGATGCTCCGTGCAAACCTGCCCTTCCTGAATCACAGTCTGCTTACGGAGAAAATGGTAATCATTCGTTTCTGTGCACTGCTTGCGGGATTCGGAGCAACTTTGGGCTGGGTGTGCAGTTATGTAGTTGTTGCGAGATTTATCAACGCTATCACGAGGCCGGAATAACATGAGGGGGAATATTGAAGCGTTATTCAGGGTGCATGAAGTCAGCGGTGATTATCAGAACATGAGCGGGGTATTCCGGCAATGAGCAAGAAAATTTTTGTTGTGCTGCTGTTTTTGTCGATGATGCTAATTCCCGCCCGCGTAAATTCTGCCGCAAAAAAAGGAAGCATTGACTCCCAAATTGCCGCAGAAGAAAAAAAACGTTCCGAACTCACGAAACAAATTCAGGACTACCGCAAGCAGATTAGGGAGATGGGCGCAAAGGTTGAGGGGTTGTTGACGAAAGTGAACACGCTGCAGCAGGACGAGAGTTTTGCGCGTCAGGAACTCACTGTGCTGGAGCTGCAGAACCAGAAGATACAGGAGAATATTGATGTACTTGATGTCCGCATGAAGAACGAGCAGGTATTGATAGATGAGCTTTCTGAACAGATGAGGGGACGAGTTCTCGACATGTACAAGTACGGCGAGTCCGGCTCAATGAGAACGCTATTTGCTTCACGTAGTGTCTTTGAGGCGGTAGAGATGGCGCACCTTCTGAACATCGTAGCACAGAAGGACGCAGATATACTTTCCCGGCTTCATGCCAGCGTGCAGAACTTGGAGCTGTCCCGTATGACTATGGACGAACAGAAATTACGCCTTGCGGAGAAAACTACGGCGGTGCAAAATCAGCGGGACAAGTACAAGCAGAGCATCAAGGACACAAACAAGTTCATAACGTCCATACAGCGACAGAAAGCACTCGCGGAGAAGGCCGCACAGGAAGCAGAACAGGCACAGAAGGAAGCCGGACAACTCATCGCGAAACTCCAGCGTCAGCGCACACGTGATTTTATGCCCGTCGGTAAAGGCTCAAAGTTCAACTGGCCGGTTCGCGGGACAATTTCGAGCGGTTACGGCTACAGGATACATCCCATACTGAAACGCAAGATACTTCACTCCGGCATAGACATAGCTTCACCCAACGGCACTCCCGTAAAGGCTCCTGCTGACGGTGAAGTCATCTACAACGGCTGGCTGCGGGGCTATGGGCGTGTTGTCGTGCTGGATCACGGGCGGGGGTATTCGACACTTTACGCGCACTTGTCCGCAAGTCTCGTGAAGGAAGGAATCGCGAGAGTCGGCAAAACAGGAAACACTACGGGCTATCACTTGCATTTTGAAGTGAGAGTTTACGGAACACCGAGCAACCCGATTAACTTTTTGAAACGCTAGAGGGGTGATGACATGAAGAAATTTTTTGCGCTGTTAATGATTTTTGTAGTGGGCATCAGTGCGGCATACGGTGCGAACATCGACAAGCAGATAAAGACCCAGCAACAGACACAAAGCGACATGAAGAAGAAAATTCAGCAGTACAACGCCATAGCAAAAGAGAAATCGAAACAGTCAAAGACTCTCTTGACGCAATTATCACGGCTGAAACAGAACGCAAACGCCTCGCAGGAAAAAATGAGTAATCTTGAGCGCGAGAATGACCGTCTGCAAAATTCCGTCGGACAGCTCACGAGAAACATCGACACCGTGAACGCAACAATCTCACAGATACTGGAAATGTTACGGGGGCGGCTCGTAGATATGTACAAGTTCACGCCGGAAGAAAATAATCTCTCCATAATCCTGAATGCGCAGGGGCCTCATGACGCTGTTAATACGGCGTATATGCTCCGTCGTTTTGCGAGACATGACGTGGCAATGTTCGAGGAACTCACCAAGAGAGAACGTGAACTCACAGAAGCACGAGCGAAACTTGAGGCGGACAAGTCCCAAATTGCGAAACAGACCGACGAACTCAAGAAACAGCGTGCTGAATATGACACGACGATAAAGAAGACTGATACGCTGCTGAAGAACGTACAGAGTGAACAGAAAAAGGCAGAGGCGGCCGCAAAAGAACTGGAGAACGCACAGAAGGCAGTCGGCAATAAGATTACTGTCCTCATGAACAAGAAGAAGACAGCACAGACAAAGAAAGCTGCTCCGGCAAAATCCACTGTTGCGGGTTCAAAGGCGGCTGTTCCCGTGAAGAGTTCGAACACTCCTGCGGCGGGGTCGGTGAAGTCGTTGTCTTGGCCGGTCAATGGCACAGTAACAATGCAGTACGGTTCACGAGTTCACCCGGTGTTCAAGACAAAGATATTCAATTCCGGAATAGACATCAAAGCGGCGGCAGGGACTCCAGTGAAAGCGGCGGGGCCGGGAGAAGTCCTCTATCAGGGGTGGCTACGGGGATTCGGCCAAGTGGTAATGATCGATCACGGCGGGGACTTGACGACAGTATACGCGCATTTGAGCGGGGCTTCCGTCCGTGAAGGTGCTGCTGTGAAGACAGGTACGGTAATAGGCCGTGTCGGTAATTCGGGAACAGATTCGGAGTACGGGCTTCATTTCGAGGTGAGGAAGAACGGCTCTGCACAAAACCCGATGAATTACTTGCGGCGATAAATTTTGCTGTATAATCTTTGCTATTCTCAAAGGCAGGTGTAAATTTCACATTGAGCACATCAAAGAAAAAAATATACATACTTACATTCATAATACTGGCAATAATAGGTTTCAGTTACGGCTACAAAGCTCCGGCGGCAATATCATCAGAATCAGATTTCAACGCTGACATAGACAGAATATCCCCGTTCAATGTCCGTTCGTTATGGCTTCTGCGGCAGATACGCTACATGATAGAAAATTACCAGGTCGACGCGGACAAAAAGAAAATCGACGAGGAAGCATTATTACACGGTGCGGCAAAAGGAATGGTAGAGGCATGGGAAGATCCATATACACGTTTCGTAACACCCTCGCGCCTGAAAGATGAAGAGATAGATCTTGAGGGCAAATACGGCGGACTCGGAATGTATATCGGCGACAGGGACGGGCAAGTTCTCGTGATAAGCCCGATGGAGGACTCCCCTGCTGAACGTGCCGGGCTGAAACCCAAAGACGCAATCGTGAAAGTTGACGATGAAGTTGTCGTGGGATGGACATCGGACAGAATAGTACAGAAATTACGCGGCGAACCTGATACGAAAGTTACTATTACGGTGAGGCGTGAAGGTGAAGAGGAATTATTGACGTTCGACATAATACGCGAAATCATAAAGCTGAAAAGTGTACGTTATGAGATGCTCTCTGATGACATAGGCTACATGAGGCTGATACAGTTCAAGCACAGCACACACGACGAGGCCAAGACAGCAGTTCGGGATCTCATGAAGCAGGGAGCAAAGGCAATAATTCTTGACGTTCGCAACAACCCGGGCGGACTTCTTGACGCAAGCGTGAAGGTGTCGAGTATGTTTTTGCGGGACGGACTCGTAGTCGAAACGAAGGGGCGCAACGAGAGGTTCAACGAGAAATATTTTGTCGACAAGTCAGCGTATCTTACTCCGATGCCTATGGTGGTGCTCATCAACGGAGGGAGCGCAAGTGCAAGCGAGATTGTTGCGGGTGCTCTGAACGATCGTGGGCGGGCGAAATTAATCGGTGAAAAGAGTTTCGGCAAAGGCAGCGTGCAGACGTTGTTCCCGTTAATGGACGGGAGCGGTGTATATGTTACGATAGCGCGATACTATACGCCGTCGGGAAAAGTGATAGATCATGTCGGGCTTTCTCCTGATATAGAGGTGAAGGGTGAGCCTAACAGGGCAATAAGCAGAGATGTACAGTTACAGCGCGCAATAGTAGAGGTGAAAAAATCACTTCCCACTAAAAATGCGGGCAGAAAAATTTTAGGGAGGCATTAATTATTTTGAGTACGAAAAAAGTAGATCTTCTTGTAGGGGCGCAATGGGGCGACGAGGGCAAAGGCAAAGTTGTAGACATGCTCGGCTCCGAAGTTGATGTGTTCGTTCGTTTTCAGGGAGGAGCAAACGCAGGACACACGGTCATTACTGACGGACAAAAGGTAGTGTTTCACCTTCTGCCTTCAGGGATGCTGTATCCCGGAAAACTCTGCATTCTCGGCAACGGCTTAGTGCTTGACCCGGAGCAGTTCCTGAACGAGACGGGAGAACTTTTCGCAAAGGGACAGGACAGAGCGCGGCTTGCTGTGAGTCCACATGCACATGTAGTCATGCCGTATCACAAGATGCTTGACCGTCTGCAGGAAGAAGCACGCGGGAAGGGACGCAAGATAGGCACTACGGGACGCGGAATAGGCCCATGCTACGTCGACAAGTATTCGCGTTCGGGATTGCGGGTTGAGGACTTGCTGAATCCTGATGTACTGCGCGATAAACTGACATATATACTTGACGAGAAGAATCAGCTTTTCACGAAACTCTATAACCAGAAGCCGTTACCGTTCGACGAGATATACGAGCCTGCACGGAAATGGGGAGAGGCACTTGCACCGTATGTTGACGACACGAGAGCACTTCTACGCAAGGCAGTAGATGACGGACAGCATATATTGCTTGAGGGAGCACAGGCGGCACTTCTCGACATAGATCACGGGACGTATCCGTATGTTACGAGTTCGTCGACATCGGCGGCGGGAGCTTTCACGGGCACGGGGTTGGCACCGAATGACCTGACTCGCGTTATTGCTGTCGTGAAGGCATATACGACTCGCGTTGGTGAGGGGCCGTTCCCGACGGAAGATTTTGACGAGGCCGGAGAAAAATTGCGTGCTAATGGCGGCGAGTTCGGAGCTACAACAGGAAGGCCGAGACGTTGCGGGTGGCTTGATGTTCCTGCTCTGAAGTACTCTATGGAGCTGAACGGTGCTGATGTTATCGCGCTGACAAAGTTAGATGTTCTTACGGGAATGGGCGGTATCAAGGTCTGCACAGCATATGAACTTGACGGCGAAAAAATTACTTCCTGGCCGACAGACACACGGACACTTTCTGACGTGAAGCCGGTATACGAGACATTGCCGGGGTGGAACGACGACATCACGAACTGCAAGACATTCGAGGAACTCCCCGAAAACGCACAGAGCTACGTGAAATACATTGAGGGCGTGCTTGGTGTGCCTGTTGCGTTAATCGGTGTCGGAGCGGACAGAAACCAGACGATCAACAGGGGAATGTAATTAGTTGTACCTGCCGGAGATTGACTTTCTGACATCTGAAGATGTGCCGGGTGTATTGCGTATCAATGCGGCTTCTTCGTGGTCATGGCCGGAAGAAGTGATACGTTCTGACCTGCAGGAAAATTCAGAGAGTGAAGCGACATACATAGGGGCTTTTGCTACGACGGCAGAAGCTCCTTTGTTGGGTTATGCAGTTCTTGGCCGTGAGGGGCGTATAGGAGTGTTGATGGCGTTGCTTGTCGACAAACATTTTCGGCGCATGGGAGTAGCGACACAGTTAATGCTGGCTGTCAGTGATTGCGCGGTGTATCTGAACATGAGAAGATTGCGTCTGCGTGTCAGGAAGTCGAACGCTCCGGCAATAGCTCTGTATTCGCGGATGTCGTTCACGAGCGAGAGAGTGCGCCGGGGGTATTACGCGAACGGTGAGGATGCTATCGTGATGAGTAGGTGAAACTATGAGGGTATATATTCCGTTTGATGACGGGTCGAGTGTGTCATTTGACGGCGAAACTTTTACCCTGCACAAACGCCCTAAAGACATTGACGCTATAGATCAGCCCGGACACGACAAGCCAAGCAAGGCAGAAAGTGCATGGAAATTCAGGTGGGAGGAATTAGTGAGGGCACTTGAGGGAGCATACAAGCGGCAGGAAGAGAAGAAGAGAAATTCACGCGCAAAAAAAATTTACGGGAGGAAATGAAAATATTATGTTTAAGGAATTTAGGCAAGCTCTGAAAAAGTCGTCTGCGTGCATAGGATTATCATTCAGTGCTCGCAACTTGACAGTGAAAAACAAATGCATCATGAGATTTCTGAAACTCTTTTTGATGCCTTACTTCCTCATGAAGTATTATTTTTTCCGTGATGTTACAGGACGTAAGGGGCTTGCGTTTGTCCTGATTGCGAAGAATGAAGCTCCGTACATAGAAGAGTGGCTGAACTTTCACCGTAAGCAGGGAGCATCACACTTTCTGATATACGACAACGAGAGCGAAGATAATCTTCATGAAGTTCTCACGCCGTACATAGAGTCAGGACTTGTTACCTACCACGTGATAAGGGGAAAAGCCCGGCAGGTTGATGCGTATCATAAAGCAATTCATGACTACGGGCGAAAGTTCAAGTATATGGCTGTCGTTGACGCTGACGAGTTCG
>CAJOED010000063.1:5208-5704 GCA_905233335.1 uncultured Synergistales bacterium | reverse complement strand
GGGGGGGGGGGTACAACATTTGTGAATTTCTCGATGGCTTCATGAGAGAGCATCCAAACGCCGGGGGAATCGGAGTGAACTGGTGCATATTCGGTTCAGGCGGACACATCGCAAAACCCAAAGGCGGAGTGCTTGAGAACTACACGATGCGTTCAGAAGATAACTTCAGGGCAAATTACCACATCAAGACTATATGCGATCCGATGAAAGTGTTTTATTACGGACACTGCCACTTTCCGACATACCGCAGGGGCTTTCACAATCTCGACGAGAACGGAAATATAGTAGAAGGGGCATTCACTGACAAAGTGAGCTATGAGAAAATCAGAATCAACCACTACTTTTCAAAATCACGGGAAGAATTTATAGCAAAAAGAAACAGAGGAATAGCCTGCCAGCCTGGTATAAGACCAATGAAGGACTTTGACGATCACGATCAGAACATAGTCCGCGACACAGAAATACTTGAACGCGCATAAAAAAAAGACCCGCCATT
>CAJOED010000063.1:3959-5068 GCA_905233335.1 uncultured Synergistales bacterium | reverse complement strand
GAGAACAGCGCAAGGCACTTCACCGGGTCAGCAGTCTTTTTCGTGAGCTTCTTCATGTTCGCGTACGGTATGCTCGAAATCATCAGGAAGCCCACGCCCGCAAGTATCACCGCCATAGCCCACGCCGGAAGTTTCACCCTGGCAATCACGAACGACGACACGAATAATCCACCCGCAGGACACGGAAGCCCCTGAAACGGTCCCGGAACATGAACGACATTGAAGCGTGCCAGCCTCAACGCAACACACAGCGCAAAGAAACACGCCACCGCCGCTCCCGTAATGCGCATATCCCGCACACTGACCTGATAGAGCAGTATTGACGGCGCAACACCGAAACTCACGAGATCCGCAAGGCTGTCGAACTCAAGCCCGAACTGTGTCCCGCCTCCGAGCATACGCGCAACTTTCCCGTCGAAACCGTCGAATATCACCGCAAAAAATACCAGCCACGCCGCAGGTATATATCTCCCGTGAAGCACTAATATCAACGAGAACAATCCGCAAAGCAAATTCCCGCTCGTTACCATGTTGGGAGCTATATTCTTGAACTCTAGAGGCTTTCTCCCTAGATTACGTCTTCTCCGCAAAAAAAATCTCACTCTCTTATCACTCCTATAATGCTCAAACCGGCCTTCACGTTATCGCCGATTTTTACGCGCAATACTATATCTTTGGGCACGTATAAATCAACCCTCGATCCGAGCTTTATCATTCCGTAACGCTGTCCGGCCTCTAAGACATCACCGCGCTTCACCCTGCACACAATACGCCGGGCAACAAGTCCCGCAATCTGTGTCATCATTACCCGCCCCCATTGAGTCGAGAGACCGACATAGTTGCGTTCGTTCACTTCTGACGCTTTCGGGGAAAATGCAGCGATTTTCTTTCCGGGCTTGTACTCTATGAAGTCAACTCGTCCCGTGCAAGGTGCTCTGTTCACGTGGACACTGAAGATGTTCATGAATATTCCTACCTTCACAGCATGACCCGTAAAATCATGATCGCATTCGGAGATCTCTACGATTTTCCCGTCAGCAGGGGAGAAAAAATAACCGTCCTGATAGTCAGCGTTTCTCTCCGGGTCCCGGAAAAAATATACTACCAGC
>CAJOED010000063.1:0-3887 GCA_905233335.1 uncultured Synergistales bacterium | reverse complement strand
AGAAATATTATTGTCGGCAGTCCGTCCCTAGCTATTCTCATCATCATTCACCGCGTCTGCCTCAAATGGTATAGGGTTAGTTGCGTCGTCGCTGTCATCAGACCTGATTATGCTTGCGTCCGCTACAGTGTCGCCCTCGTCAAGCCTCACTATTATTATTCCCGTTGCATGACGCTTCATTACGTTGATGTTGTTCACGGACATTCTTATCACCCGGCCTTTTGAGGTGATTATCATGATTTCGTCGTTGTCGTGAACTGCAAGGCTCGCTGAAAGTTTCCCGGTGCGTTCGAGAAGCTCCATGATGCATATACCGCTCGTTGCTCTGTGATGAGGCATGAATGACGAGAACTCTACGCGTTTCCCTATTCCCTGCTCACTTAACACCAACATTTTGTGCTTGTCATCAACTACATCACAGCTCAAAACTTTGTCGCCCTTCTTGAGGTTGATTGCACACACTCCGCGAGCCATTCTTCCCATCGGCCTGAACTCCGACTCCGCAACCCTCAAAGCAAAACCGTTCTGCGTAACTATCAGCATGTCATTCTTGCCCGTAGTGAGTCTGACTTGAGCGATTTCGTCTCCTTCATCGAGGCTGATTATTTTTTTCGCGCGGTTGTTGTACTTGAGATCCTCGAACGCTACACGTTTTGCTATCCCGTACCTTGTCAGGAAAAACGCATAGTGCCACCCCGACGCATTATCTCCGGCAATGTTCACGATACGTTCATTCTCTTCAAGAGGAAGGTATTTTGTTACGGCTTTCCCCTTTCCTGATTTTGTTTCGGGGATAGTGTAACCTTTCACCGACATGATGCGTCCCATGTTCGTGAAGAAAAATATTTCCCGGTGTGTGTTCGTTACGCAGAGAATTTCTATGCTGTCGTCCTCGTGAACTTCTGCTCCCTTGCGTCCTTTACCGCCCTGTGCCTGTATCCTGTAGTATTCCAGCGGCTGACGTTTTATGAATCCGTCTTTCGAGAGCATAATCACTATATCTTCTTCCGGGATTAAGTCCTCGTCTGTTACTTCAGGGACTTCCTCAACTATTACCGTGCGTCTGTCATCACCGAAACGTGCGGCCAAGTCTTGAAGCTCATTGCGTATGACCTCATCGAGAGCTTTTCTGTCATCAAGTATATGTTTGTACGTGGCAATGTCAGCAAGTAACTTCTCCTGTTCCTCGTCGAGTTTTCCGCGTTCGAGTCCCGTGAGCCTCTGCAGCCTCATATCAAGAATAGCCTGTGCTTGTGCTTCGGAGAACTCAAGAATCGACTGCAAATTCTGCTTGGCCTCGTTCGCATTCTGTGCGGCTCGTATCGTCCGTATGACCTGCTCTATGTGCGTGAGTGCCTTCTTCAGCCCCTCTATGATGTGCTCGCGTGCCTGTGCGTTCTTGAGGCGGTAAGCAGTTCTCCTCCTCACGACATCCCTTCTGTAATTCAGGAAAATAGCCAGCATTCTCTTCAATGGGAGAATTTCCGGGTGTTTGTTGACGAGCGCAAGATTAATCACGCCGAACGTTGTCTGCAGTGAAGTATGTCTGTAGAACTGTCGCATGATGAGATCCGGATCGCCGTCCCTCGAAACCTCGACCACGATTCTAAGTCCGTCCCTGTCAGACTCGTCGCGCATTTCCGAAACGCCCTCTATCTGTTTGTCCTGCACAGCCTGTACCATGTTTTCGAGCAGCAAAGTCTTGTTGACGTTGTATGGGATTTCGGTAACAACTACGCTCTGACGGCCTCGCTTTGAGGTTTCCACGTGCATTTTTCCGCGAATGATGATTTTCCCGCGCCCCGTCCTGTAAGCCTCAAGTATCCCTGAACGTCCGAGAATTTCGCCGCCCGTCGGGAAGTCGGGAGCCGGTAATATCTTCATGATGTCCTCGAGTCTTGCGTCGTCTGGTTCTGTGTTTGTGTCGATGAGCCAGCAAAGGACATTCACGATTTCGCGGAGGTTGTGCGGGGGGATATTCGTAGCCATACCGACAGCAATACCCGTAGAGCCGTTCACGAGCAAATTCGGCATGACAGAAGGAAGAGTGAGCGGTTCCTTGAGTGATTCGTCGAAGTTCTGCCCCCAGTCTACTGTGTCCTCGTCCAAGTTCGCGAGCATGAGTTCACCGAGCCAGCTTAGTCTTGCTTCCGTGTAACGCATTGCGGCGGGGCTGTCTCCGTCGATTGAGCCGAAGTTGCCTTGTCCGTCAACAAGCGGGTAGCGTAAGTTCCAGTTCTGCGCGAGTCGTACCATTGTGTCGTAAATTGCGCTGTCGCCGTGCGGGTGGTATTTGCCCATCGTTTCTCCGACAATACGTGCTGACTTCTTGTAGGCTGTGTTGTGTTTCAGGCCAAGTTCCGACATCGCGAAAAGTACACGGCGTTGAACGGGCTTGAGTCCGTCGCGGGCATCAGGAAGTGCACGTCCGATGATTACGCTCATTGCGTAGTTGAGGTAGCTGTCTTTTATTTCTCCCACTAGGGGAAGGGGTATAATTCGTCCGGCCTCGTCAGGTGATGTTGATGATGATTCTTCATTATTCTGTTCGGGCTGGGTTATATTTTCGTCCGGCATAAAAAGTTTTGGGTCTCCTCTCATGAAATGTAATGTGAAACAAATAATTTTAGCATGGATTGAGATATTAAAGCAGTCTGCTATAATTCTTGCCGTCATTCATAGGAGGAATAATAAGATGATTCATGTGGTGTTATGTGTCTATGACCCGTCGGGCAGTTACTCACAGCATGCAGGTGTTGTTATGTCCTCCATGTTTGAGAACACACAGAGCGAAATTACCGTTCATGTACTTCATGACGACACGCTGACGGAAGAGAACAGAAAGAACTTCATACGCACGGCAGAAAAATACGGACAGCATGTTGACCTCGTTGATGTTACTGAACACGAAAAGAAAATCTCCGGCGAACTCGTAAAAGTTTCCGGGGAATGGACGGTCGGTACACTTTACCGCATGTTTATTCCTGATGTCCTGCCTTATGTTGAAAAAGTAATATATCTTGACTGCGACATTCTAGTAAATCTCGACATACAGGAATTGTGGGATATAAATATTGACGGCATGAGTATGGCAGGAGTGATAGATTATGCACGTTATACTACTCCTCCTTTTTCTGTGAGGGCAGTTCATTTCAAGATCATAGGCTGTGATGTGGAAAAATATATTAATGCAGGCGTTGTTGTCATGAATCTTCAAAAAGTACGTGAACGCGGAAATTTGTGCAGTATGTTCATAGAGTGGCTTCTGCGTTATTCATATCTTCCGCTTTTCCCGGATCAGGACGCATTGAACTCTATATTTTTCGGCGACATAAAGATAATAGACGACAAATTCAATATGTACGACCTGAACAAAAATTTATCGGGCTGTATTGTGCACATGTGGAACGGAAAACCTTGGCAGTTTTTCACTGGTGCGGAACATGAAAAAATGTACTGGAAATATTATCTGCGCAGTGCATGGGGCGAGGGCATGACGCGTGATGATGTGATAGAGTTTTTCGGAAAATTCATAGCACCTGAAATAGCAGAACTTCAGGAAAAGACACACAAGCATACAAATCAATGCATGAAGCGAATAATTATGAACATACCGAAAAAAATACGTGAGGCGTTTCATACAGAATTTTTTGATGTGTGCGGGCTTATCCTGAAAGATAAGTTTTACAGGCTGAAATATAATTTTTCACGATCATGAAACAGTCTGTTATAATTGTGCAATATAGAAAGGAGAAATGTTGACGATGCAGAATAATTCGGGTACAATGCGCCAACGCCCAACGCCCAACGCATTATTGTGCCCAAAATCAGGACGACGCAATTCATGTAGTGTTGGCAGTATATGATCCTTCAGGAACTTATTCACA
>CAJOED010000062.1 GCA_905233335.1 uncultured Synergistales bacterium | reverse complement strand
CCGGAACTATATATTTCAGCTTGTCGATGCCGTACTGTTTCGCGTAAGCCCGGAGTGTATCCTGCCAGCCCTCAAGACATACGACTTCTATAGCGTCAATATACGGATGCTTCTGAAATACCATGAGCGTATAAATAATCACCGGCTTGTCATTGATGGTTATGAACTGCTTGGGAATGTCGAAATGCATTCTTGAGCCGACACCGCCCGCAATAATCACAGCTATATTTGCCATTCTTGACCTCCATAATAATTTTTGTGAGAATGATATAAAATTTTATGTGTTAATTCAAATTATGACAGGTGATGAAAAAAATGGCAGTACCTATTCTTGATTTATCGCGTTCATTCAGGAGCGTGAGAGCAGAAATCACGAAATCCCTCAACAAATTATTCGACGCACAGAGCTTCATACTTGGCCAGCCCGTGAAAGATTTTGAGACCCACTGCGAAAACTACCTCGAAATCCCGGAAAATTCTGCTGTCGGTTGTGCATCAGGGACTGACGCATTGCTTCTTGCGCTGATGTCGATTGATATACGCCCGGGCGATGAGGTCATCACTACGCCGTTTACGTTCTTTGCGACATCAGGAACGATTGCGCGCTTGGGAGCTGTTCCCGTATTCGTCGACGTTGACCCCGACACCTTCAACATCAACACTGACCAGGCACTATCAGCAATCACACCAAAGACAAAAGCATTTCTGCCCGTTCACCTTTTCGGCCAGATGTGCGCACTTGAAGAGGTCATCGATGAGTTTCACGAACGCGGCGTGAAAGTGATTGAGGACGCTGCTCAAGCATTCGGTGCAAGTCGTAGTGTCGGGGGCGAAATTCAGCGTGCCGGTGCAGTCGGTGATGTCGGCTGCTACTCGTTTTTCCCGACGAAAAATCTCGGCGGATGCGGGGACGGCGGCATGGTCGTAACACTCGATAAGGAACGTGCAGAAAGATTACGGCGTTTGCGTGTTCACGGTTCCGGGACGACGTACTACCACGACGAAATCGGCATAAATTCCCGGCTCGACGCTGTACAGGCGGCAATCCTCGACGTGAAACTGCGCTATCTTGATGAGTGGAACGAGGCACGCAGGAACATTGCGGACTATTACCGTCTGCTGATAAAACTTCATGACCTGCAGGACTACTTGACCGCTCCGGCAGAACTTCCCGGCAACCATCATATATATCATCAGTATGTTGTGCGTGTCAGTGAACGCCGCGACGAACTCATGACGTATCTCGGCGAAAACGGTTTCTCCGCGCGCGTGTATTACCCGTTGCCGCTGCACCTTCAGCCGTGCTTTGAGTACTTGGGCTACAGTGCCGGAGATTTCCCGGTGAGTGAGCAGTTGTCGCATGAAGTGTTAGCTTTGCCGGTGTTCCCGGGACTTTTGGAGAGCGAGCAGGACGCATTGATTGAGTGTGTTGCAAAATTTTTCAGGGGATAAGTAATAATTTTGCTATAATTTCTCAATCTTATTTATCTACAGAGGGAGAACATCATGGCACTCATCATGCCGTTCATAAGCGCACTCGGCTATAATGTTTTTGATCCGTCAGAAGTTGTGCCGGAATTTACCGCTGATGTCGGCATAAAGAAAGGTGAAAGAGTTGATTACGCGATAATCAGTGAGGGCAGACCCATAATGCTCATTGAGGCCAAGTGGAGCGGTGAAGAGCTTGATGTGAACAAAGAAGGACAGTTACTGCGCTACTTCAATGCAACGCCGGCAAAAATAGGTATTCTCACGAACGGGCACGAGTATAGATTTTATACCGACCTCGACCAGGATAATATTATGGACATGATGCCGTTCCTGCAGTTTTCCATCTGTGATATAAGCGAACAGATTGTGCGGGAACTCAAGAGGTTCACAAAGTCGGCGTTCAAGATTGAGGAGATTGCGTCGACAGCTTCCGAACTGAAATATACGGGATCTATGAAGTCATATCTTATGGAGCAGCTTCAGGAGCCGTCAGAAGATTTTGTCGAGCACATGGCACGAAAAGTATTCACCGGGAAACTCACACAGAACGCCCGCGAAAAATTCAGGCTCATCACGAAAAAGGCATTCACGCAGTTCATAAGCGACCGTGTGAGCGACAGACTTGCTTCTGCTCTGTCGGAGGAGAAAGCCGCAAATACCCCGTCGGAACAGCAGACCGAAACTCCCGCCGACACTCCTGCAGAACCGAAAAGCAAAATCGTAACGACGCAGGACGAAATTGACGGCTACAACGCGGTGAAAGCTATTCTTCGCACAAAGTCTGACGTGAAGCGCATAACCATCACGGAAGGAAACGAAAATACATGTTGAGACCGTTGATGACATTTACCTTCATGCGGATAAACTTGAAGCCGTGCTGAATGTGTATCTCTCTGCTCCCGAAAAGGACGCAAAAAAGAGTAAGGACGATGAAGCCGAATAAAAAAAAGTCGTTATGCTATAATTTTCTAAATTTTTTCCAAATACAAAGGAGTTGTTATTAATGCGTAAGTTTTTGGCGGCGTTAATGCTCGTGCTCATGCTTTGTGCTGTAGCATCTGCTGACGATGACGTAATCAAAGTCGGAATATTCAACTGCCTCACGGGACAAAATGCATTCGGCGGTCAGCTCGAACTTGAAGGCACACAGTTAGCTCACACCCTCAACCCCGAAATACTCGGCAAAAAAGTAGAGCTTGTTATCGTGGACAACAAGTCCGACAAGGTAGAAGCCGCAAATGCCGTAACCCGTCTCATCGAGAACGACAAAGTGAACGCGATAATCGGCACATACGGTTCATCACTTGCTATGGCGGGCGGAGAAGTTGCCGAAAAGGCCGGAGTTCCCGTAATAGGCACGTCATGCACCAACCCGCTCGTAACACAGGACAAGAAATACTATTTCCGCGTGTGCTTCATTGATCCGTTTCAGGGAGCAGGAGCCGCAACGTATGCGTTCCGTAACCTTGAACTCAAGCGCGCGGCAACACTCGTAGACATGGCGAACGATTACAGCGTCGGACTGGGAAAATTCTTCCGGGACAGCTACAAGAAAATGGGCGGTGAAATCGTAGCAAGTTTATTCTACCAGTCAGGAGATCACGGCGTTAATCGACGCACAGCCGGACATCGTGTTTTTGCCTGCATATTTTGCGGAGGGTGCTATCGTCCTGAAACAGGCGAAGGAACTCGGCGCAACATTCCGCTTTATCGGTGCAGACGCTATGGACAACCCCGAAATCGTTACGCTCGGCGGTGATGCTGTAGAGGGCTTTATGCATACGACGTTTGCTTATGACCCGTCAATGCCGGAAATGAACGAGACCGCAAAGAAATTCACAGAAGAGTGGAACAAGATACACCCCGACAAAGCTCCGAACGTGAACTGTGCTTTGGGCTATGACTGCTACATAATGCTGAAGGACGCAATCGAGAGAGCCGGAAGCGCAGACCCGGAGAAAATCCGCGACGCACTCGAAACAGTGAAAGACCTTCCGACAGTTACGGGAATGACGACGATTAACGCGACCCATGATGCAGAGAAAGACATGGGCATAGTAGAAATTCGCGGCGGCAAAAAAACATTCGTTGGCATCGTAGTACCTGAAGTGTAATTATCGTTATGTGATTTTTCAGGGGGAAGGGTGAATTAATGCCCTTCTCTTTTTGTATATAGTGAAGGTGATATTGTGAACTTAAATATATTCATTCAGCATTTCATTAACGCATTGAGTTTAGGCTCATTGTACGGTCTTGTTGCTGTCGGCTACACTATGGTATACGGCATCTTGCGACTGATAAACTTTGCACACGGTGATATATTCATGCTCGGCGCGTACTTTGTGTATTTCGCTACAATCGTCTACAAACTCCCCTGGGCTGTCGGAGTAATCACCGCAATAATCCTCACGACAATATGCGGACTTCTCGTTGACCGTATCGCGTACAAGCCCCTGCGAGAAGCTCCGAGAATTTCCGCGCTGATTAGTGCTATCGGTGTATCGTTCTTCATTGAGAATTTTGCGGTGGTGGTGTTTACGGGAATGCCTCGTCCTGTTGTACAGCCTCCCATACTCATGAAACCCATAACCCTTAACGGCGGCGTGAGGCTCATACCTTTGGGAATACTTGTGCCGGTGGTGTCATTCGTGCTGGTGGGTGCGCTGTTATGGCTTCTGTACTGCACGAAACCGGGACTTGCTATGCGTGCTATTTCGTTCGACATAGAGACTACGCGAATGATGGGTGTATCCGTCAACAAGATTATTGCGCTTGCGTTCGGTTTGGGTTCTGCACTTGCGGCGGTTGCGGGCATAATGTGGGCGTTGCGCTATCCACGTGTTGAGCCGTTCATGGGAATGACACCGGGCATAAAGGCGTTCATTGCGGCTGTGTTCGGCGGTATAGGTTCGGTGCCGGGAGCGATGATAGGAGGACTAATTTTGGGTTTCGTCGAGATTATGTCAGTGGCATTTTTCCCGACGCTTTCAGGGTATAAGGATGCGTTTGCGTTTCTGCTCCTGATAATGATATTACTCTTCAGGCCGACGGGACTTTTGGGGGAGAAACTGGAGGACAAAATATAATGCTCGTACTTACTGTAATAGCTGTGATGTTGTGTGCGTGCTGTGTTGAGGGCGTTATAGTGCTCACATTCCCTATAGTGGCCATAATGTTATTTGCGTTGTCTCTTTCTTGCGGCAGAATATCTTTGCTGTCTATTCCTGTTTTGTTGGTGAAGGGAGGAAAAAATATAATGCATATACTCACGATAATAGCTGTTATGTTATTTGCGTTCTTCCCTTCTTGCGGAAAAATATCTTTACTGTCTATTCCTGCTTTGTTGGTGAAGGGAGGAAAAATATAATGCACAGAGTACGAAACTTGATACTGACAATAATAGCGGTTGTATTATTTGCGTTTTTCCTCGACAAAGCCCCCGACTTACTTAATGGCTACTGGCAGAGAATATTGAACTTGATAGCAATCAACGCGATATTAGCTTTGAGCCTGAACTTGATTTACGGCATCACGGGAATGTTCTCACTCGGCCACGCGGGATTTATGGCTATCGGTGCTTATGTGTCTGCATTGCTGGTACTCTCACCTGCACAGAAAAACGCTATGTGGATACTTGAAGACATATATCCCTGGCTCCTGAACGTGAATGCTCCGTTTGTTGTGTCAATCATTCTTGCGGGGATTGTTGCGGCATTCTTTGGGCTGCTAGTTGCGCTGCCTGTATTGCGGCTGGGCGGGGACTATCTCGGCATTGCTACTTTGGGTTTTGCTGAGATTATACGCATACTCATAACCAACACTGCTCGCCTCACGAACGGTTCACTTGGCCTTAAAGGTATTCCTGCACACACTACGCTGTTCATGAGCTGGTCATGCTTGGGAGTTGTTCTTCTGTGCACTGTCTGCATGTTGAGAAGCAATTTCGGCGGAGTACTGCGTGCTGTCCGTGATGATGAAGTTGCCGCTCGCATGATGGGCATTAACACGTTCCGGGTGAAAGTTCTTGCGTTCACTTTGGGCTGTTTCGGCGGAGGTTTGGGCGGAGCGTTGATGGGAAATCTCATTACCACTATAGACCCGCGAATGTTCATGATAACGCAGACATACAACATACTGATGATTATTGTCGTCGGCGGATTGGGAAGCGTAACCGGTTCGATAATAGGCTCTGTGCTCGTTACGACGATGTTAGAGTGGCTGCGTTTCGTGGAAAATCCCATCACAATCGGCAGTCTTAATATTCCCGGAATACCCGGTATGCGCATGGTAATCTTTTCGCTGCTGTTGATTGTCGTGATAATTTTCCGTCGTGAAGGCATTATGGGAATGCGGGAGTTTTCGTGGAATATATTTTTCCCTAAGCACAAGGCCAAGCCCAAGCCCAAGCGTGAAAAGCATGATGTAGTTCTTGAGGTGAAAGATGTAGTGTTGCGTTTCGGAGGACTGTCGGCAATCGATAATCTCACGTTCGACATAAAGCACGGGCAGATTATGGGACTGATAGGGCCGAACGGAGCAGGGAAAACATCAGCCTTCAACGTAATAAGCGGCTTCTACAAACCGACATCGGGAACAATAAAGTTCTTGGGAAAATCAATAGGTGGCTTGCGTCCTGATGAGGTATGCCGTGCAGGAATGAGCCGGACATTTCAGAACATCAGATTGTTCGGGCATGAGACAGTACTGCAGAACGTCATGACGGGAGCGCGCATTCGTCAGAAATATTCATGGTGGATGACACTTGCGCCGTTCATATTCACCGACGTATTGCGTGAGGATGCTGAAGTCAAAGCTCAGGCTATGGACTTGCTATCACAGCTTGGACTTGCGGAATTTGCCGACGAGAAAGCCTCATCGTTACCGTACGGAGCACAGAGAAGACTTGAGATTGCCCGTGCACTTGCGACACGTCCCGAATTTTTGCTTCTTGATGAGCCGGCCGCAGGAATGAACCCGCAGGAGAGTGAAGAGTTGTTGCAGTTCATAAGAAGACTGCGTGATGAGTTCGACCTCACTATATTATTGATTGAGCACGATATGAAGGTAGTAATGAATGTTTGCGATTATATTCATGTGCTGGATCAGGGAGTTCACATAGCGCAGGGCACGCCGGAAGAGATAAAAGCCAACCCGCGAGTTATTGAGGCGTATTTGGGAAAGGGGGCGGCGTAAATGTCCGAAATGCTGAAGATAGAGAAACTCAACGTGAATTACGGGGCAATACATGCAGTACGTGATGTGTCATTGACGATAGAACGCGGCGAAATAGTTACTCTTATCGGTGCGAACGGTGCAGGGAAATCAAGCGTCATACGTGCGATAATGGGTCTCACAAAATCACACGCGGACGAAATGACTTACACATCTCCGCGCGACAATAAGCCCGTAACAATTCAGGGCAAACCTGCAGAAGCTCACGTGAAACTTGGCATCTCGTTAAGTCCTGAAGGAAGGAGAATACTCCCGCAGTTGACGGTGGAAGAAAATCTTGCGTTAGGAGCGTATATCCGTAGTGATGAGAAAGGCATTGCGGAAGATATAGAGTACGTGT
Source organism: uncultured Synergistales bacterium (assembly GCA_905233335.1). GTDB lineage: Bacteria > Synergistota > Synergistia > Synergistales > Aminobacteriaceae > JAFUXM01. The sequence goes on along the minus strand of CAJOED010000062.1, from coordinate 3,214 downwards.
ATTCACTTTTCCCGCGCCTGAAGGAACGGCACAAACAGAAAGGCAGTACGTTATCGGGCGGAGAACAGCAGATGTTAGCGGTTGGACGAGCATTGATGAGCAGACCTGACCTGCTTATGCTTGATGAGCCTAGCTTGGGACTTGCGCCGATACTTGTCGACGAGGTGTTCGCGATTATCCGGGAGATTAACGCACAGGGACGGACGATACTGCTCGTGGAACAGAATGCGTTTGCGGCGTTGAAGGTTGCGCACAAGGCGTATGTTCTTGAGGTTGGTGCTGTGAGTTTGTCGGGTACTGGCTCGGAGCTGCTGAATAATCCGAAAGTCCGGGCGGCGTATTTGGGCGGTTAGTTGCTGAAAATTATTCCCTCTCCTGACATACGGGGGAGGGATTTTTTGTGTGTTAATATTACTCTAACTTTTTTACAGGAGGGATATTTGCACACATGAAAAATATTTTCCGTACATTTTTTTCACACGTCATCACGATCATAAAGGAGGAATGGCACGCTGTACTCATAATCATTATTGCGAGTTCCATTCAGGCGTTCGCGGTAAATTATTTCACTCTGCACTACAGATTTCCTGACATGGGTGTAGCCGGGATTGCTGTACTCACGAACTACATGTTTGGTATTTCGCCGAACTGGGTAATACTCACCGGGAATATTCTTCTTGTCATATGGGCATGGAGGGATCTCAACGTTCGGTTTCTTGCGCTGACACTCACAGCAATAATTACGTTCTCTACTATGCTCTCAATATTTGCGCTGTATCCATTGCCATTACCTGACGACAAATTCATGGCTACGGTGATTACTGGCCTCATGAAGGGAGCTGCTGCCGGGTTGATGTTCAACGTGGGCGGTTCCGGCGGCGGGACTGACATTATAGCGGTTGCGTTGCGCCGTCGTTACGGTATTGAGGTCGGGCGTTTCTCGATATTCATCAACATGTTCATTCTTGCGCTGTCCATCGGTGTAATCGGGCTTGAAGCAGTCGTGTACGGTGCAGTGGGTCTTTACGTCAACGGAATAACGGTCGACAGCATCACGCGTAGTTTTGACCGCCGGAAGCAGGCAATAATCATCACGAACATTCCCGACGAGGTGAGCAAGTTCATCAACTCATACGGTAAGGGAGTAACTCGTCTTGAGGGGCGCGGAGGCTATACGGGACAGACCCGGCCTGTATTGATTACGCTGCTGGAGCCGAGACATGTAGTACTGCTGAAACGTTTTCTGAAGGAGCACGACGAGAAAGCGTTTGTGTCGATATGCGATGCGTCAGAAGTTTTAGGGCGTGGCTTCAAGAGCTGGAGGTCGTTGTGATGAGTGAATGCTTCATGAGTGATTGCGACAAACTCACCTCATGCCGACACGCACGAAACAAGGAGGCCGCACTTCATGAGTGATTTCAGCATCGGCAGTTTGTTAGACGACGACAAGAGAGCCTCCCTGCAGAACTTCTCCGAGAACCTCCCGCAAAAACTACAGCAGGACGCACCCCGCTCAAAGCGTGAGATAGTTTCTCGTGTAGCGTACCTCATCGGGATTGACGATAAGTATTTCGGCATCGAGCAGGGAGAGAACATGAACCCGCAATTCTACCGCAGTGTTTACGACGAAATGAACGCCGACAAAGAAGCACGCATTGTCCGTAACTTGTGCCGCCTTCGTACGAAAATTCAGCGGAACTTCCGGGCGATATTCACCGAAATGAATTCTGACGTGAAGAACATAGACGCAATCCCGGATCTTGTGCCTCAGGACGCACTACGGACGCTTGAAAAGGACGGTATACCTTTCGTGAGGGCAAGAAGGAGGCTCGAAGAATATATAGTTGATGTTCACAATTACCTTCTGCCGCACGTCCCGAACTGCCAGAAGTTTATACCTGAATGGGTGAAGTGGCCGTACATCCGCAACTTGTTCTTTATCGTCAAGGGCAACACAGTAGAGGGCAACAAGGAAGCGGCGCGGTCATACAGTGAGTTCCGGGACTTGTACCCGTACCAGGCGTATATCAACTGGTATCCTGACGAGGGCGACGGAAATATTTTACGGGACGACGCAAAATTTCTGCCGATACTCTACGAACGCAACCGGGACAGATTTTACGACATGAGCAAGGTAACAGAAGCAGGAGATGCCGCCGTTAATGACCCTGAAGAATTTTTTGCGCGTGCTGAAAGGGTATTTGTTGCGGTTGACTGTGAGAACGCAGACCCCTGTAAAGTTATCGGCATAATGAAGGAGCTTGAAGCCCGGAACTTGCTGGGCAAAATCTGCAAGATACTTCTTGTTGATGATGAACATACTTCTTCACAGTGGCGAGCGTTACGACGGAACGAGAATTTGCCGCTGGAATACTATCTCACTGACCGGGTGAAGGACGAGAAGTCAGCGGTTGATGTAGCAATGACGATAAAGTTTTACCGGGAAATAACAGAAGCAAAAGCAGAAGGGAAACCGATAGACTCCGCAATCATAATTTCGAGCGACTGTGATTTCTGGCCGTTGATAGAATTAACCCCTGAAGTGAAATTCCTGGTGATGCTTGAGTATGATAATTGCGGCCAGGCATATTACCAGAGACTGCAGAATAACGACATACCATTTTTCTACATTGACGAATATTTTATGTCGGGCAACGTTGAACTGAAGACAGAAATAGTATTGCAGGAGGTGATACGCGAAATAGAAGAAAATTATCTCAGCAAGATAAATGTATTCTCGATCATGAACAGAGCACTAACGAAACTTGACTTAAGGATGACGGAGAGTGAGGTAGCGCAATTTTACGATAAATATATTTCTGCGATGGGTATAGCGTTCGCCAAGAATGGGAGTGCGGTATTGCAGAACAAACCGACGCTGAAATATTGATACTTTGTCCCCTTGTCGTAAAGGCAGGGGGAATTATTTTTCTCATGCTATAATTACGTAAATTTCCAAGAAAGGGCTTGACATCATCAATGTTAAGCAGTAAAATCGGCTGTCGACTGTCGGCTGTCGGCTGTCGGCTGTCGGCTGTCGAATCTTTTTGTCTTCTCGTAACTTACCTTAACAATCACAATTACAATTTGCGTTCACGTTCCGGGAGGCTCTGCAATGAATAGAAGCCTTCGGGAAAAGTTATGTTTCGAGGCAAAACGTTTTGGTGCTGGGTGCGCGTTATGGCACATCATCAGGAAAGCAACAGGCTCATAC
>CAJOED010000061.1:521-7715 GCA_905233335.1 uncultured Synergistales bacterium | reverse complement strand
ATGTCGATGAGGCAAATATATTTATAGGCAACGCTATAGAAGCAGGAAAACCTTTCATGGCAGGAAGATATGGTACATCAGAGTTAAATGCTATGTGGAGAGTCAGAGAGGACGACAAGGGATTTATAACTCCCCATAAAGATTCACTTGCAGAGCTTTATCATAATTCGGGTTTTTTCCCGAAAGACAAAAAATTATTGATAAAGTTTGCGGATCTCATGAAAGAAGCAACTTCACAAATTGATTGTATAGCGTTGAGATTTTCTCCCATGTATGAATATTTTTTGAGGACATACGGCAAAAATCCTGAGTACTGCTATCTTGCAGACATAGAGCCCTTTTTCGCAAAATCACCTTGGAGTGCAAAACTTGAAGGCAAAAAAGTTCTCGTTATTCACCCGTTCTACAAGACAATTCCGGCGCAGTACAGTAAGCGTGAATTATTATTCCCCGATAAAAATGTACTTCCTGAGTTCAAGCTCATCATGCAGAAATCAGTTCAAACGATAGTCGGGAACAAGGACGAGAGATTCAGTAACTGGTTCGAGGCTCTCGACTACATGTACGACGAGGCAATGAAGAAAGATTTTGACGTTGCTATTATCGGGTGCGGTGCTTACGGTTTTCCTCTTGCTGCAAAGATTAAACAGGCAGGAAAAATCGCTATACACTTGGGAGGAGTTACGCAACTATTGTTCGGGGTCAGGGGCAAGCGTTGGGCTGAAGCTCAAGATTATTACAGGAATTTGCTGGCCAATCCGGCTTGGGTATACCCTGAAGAACGTCCCGAAAGGTTTAACACTATGGAAGGCGGCGCATACTGGTAGCAGAAAAAAATCCCCCTCGCACACACAAGGGGGAGTAATTATCTTTCCACTAATACCAAAAGTCAGTCTGGCAGTACTGGATTTCACCGTCAATAATCGTCATCTGCGGCACAAGCAATACATCCCCGGTCAGTTCGTCGTTCCTGAAGTCCTTGTGAGTAATGCGCAAGTTCTTCTGCTTCACGATCGTAACATTCGCGAACGCACCCGGTGTGAGTGTCCCTATTTGCCCGGCGAGTCCCATAATGCGCGCAGGAGTTTCCGTTACGCACCTCACTATGTCAGTAATACTCATGCCCATAGTGATGTATTTTGAGAGCAGGGTCGGAAGGTTTTTGCAGTAAGGCGGCATGTTGAACTTGTCGGACGTGAGATCCGTGCTGATTATGTCCGGCAGAAATCCCGCCTTTATGGCCTTCTCCCCCGTACGGACTCCGAAATTCCCACGCCCGTTTGCGCTGTCGAAAATTACTCCGCGTTTCCGTGCCGCGATAATTCCCGGATCTATCGTGCCGTCGTCAAGCACTATGGTATTGCCCGCTCCCTGAAAACAATGGCAGAATATATCTCCCTCACGCAATGCAGAAGCAAGTTCGCCCGCTGTCATCGGTGAGTTCGTCGTGTGAACGCATACTCGTAACTTCCGGCCAAGTTTCGCGCCCATGTCCGACGCAATATCTACTACAGCTTTCAGGTAGTCCATGCCCTTATCATCAGGCACAACCCCGCGAGAAATTCTTATCTTGAAGCCTAGCATGTCGTCAGGGTGTCTTTCTACGAGGCGTTCTATCTTGTCGAGGTTGTAGAGTGCAGGGTTGAAGTCCTCAAGTAATTTCGGGTCAAGCTGTCCTCCTGCATAAAGAGTCAGAAATGCTTTCACCCTCATCAACGAACGAGACAGCACAGAATTATAGAATGCCTCATACGTAGCACTCCCCGCACTTCCCGCATCAACTGCCGCCGTCGTCCCCTGCGCTATCATCATGTCGGGATTAATGCAGATGTTGCTTCCTTCCCTGAATAAGTGCGTGTGAAAGTCAATCCACCCGGGCATGACAAGACAGCCGGAAGCGTCTATTACGTGTTCGCATTCACCGTTTCCACCGTCAGCAATTCGTGAGCCGCGAATGTATACGTCCTCTATTCCGTCAATATTGCGCGATGGGTCAACAACATGTCCGCCCCTGATAATGTAGTCGTACTTCATGCTAGATTATTCCCATCGTGCCGAGAACACACGCAAGAATCGCACACATGAACGGCATCAATGCACACGTAATGAACACATGAATGTACGTATCCTTCTGTGAAGTTCTCGCTATCTGGTTGCAGACGACCATACCCGACGCGTGAGGCATTGCGTCAAAACCCGACGACGCTATACACACAACACGATGAAGCATAGACAGATCCAGTCCCGTACTCACGAGATATTCGCCCATGCTCGACAGAAAGATATTCAGTCCGCCCGCTGAAGATCCAGTGATGGCAGCTATTACGTTGATTGCTATTAACGCCGTCCCCAAAGGCCCGACATCAAGACCGAGAAGCGCGCTCGTTACGACAGAATAAGCCGGTGAAGCTGATACTGTGCTCCCGAAACCCATTATTGCGCTCGTTGCGATAAGTGCTCCGAGTCCGCCCGAAGCTCCGTCATTGATGGCCTTGCGAGCGTCGAACTTATCACGATACAGCCAGCAGCCCAAGAGAATAGCCAGAGTCATTGCAACCGACACAGCGTAATTTGCGGGCATCGTCGTGAACTTTTGCAGTCCGAACATCGCAGCTAACAGCACGACTATAGGAGCATAGCACGCACCCACTGAAGGAGTTTTTCCGCTGTCTGCTTCCGACAAGTCCATGATGCTTTCACCTTCTGACGGCACGAAATGTTCACCCTTGCGCCTTGCTCTTGCTATCTGCCAGTTGAGATAGAGATACGCCGCACAGAACATAATCAGCGAACATATTATGCCGATTTTCGCCCCCGCGTATGCTGTCGTGTTGAAGTATGTAGTCGGCAGTAAGTTTTGTGTCGACGGTGAGCCTGGTAACATTGCCATACACACAGTAACAGGACATACCATGATAGTAGCTACGATGAGTTTCTTCGGGATGTCCGCGCGCTGAAAGAGTGCTACTGCTATCGGGTAAACAGAGAACGCAATAATGAACGTCCCTATGCCGCCGTAAGATAACACTAACCCCGTCAGCATTATCACGAGGACGACTGACTTATCGCCGAGCTTCTTCAGCAGGTGATTAGCGATACCGACGGACGCTCCCGAATCGCCCATGACCTTCCCGAAAATTGCGCCGAGCATGAACAGCAGAAACCAGTTCCCTGCAAATGAACTCATGCCGCCCATAAAGTTGGTGGTAATTGCTGTTACGGGGTTCATTCCGTTGAAGGCGATAACGATTAGTGCCCCGATGAGAGAAACGATAGCCATGTGCCAATTTTTCCAGATGAGGAAGATGACGCACACGACCGCAAGAATAAGGCCGAATATACCCATGAGAAAAATAATTCCCCTCTCTGTATTAAAATTATGGACAGCAAAATTATAATACGGAGGAAATGTTTTTATGCTGAAATTTTTTGTTATGATGATGTTGCTTATGGCTTCTCCTGTATTCGCGCAAAATTCCCCTGCATGGATCAGTGAACTCAAAGCAGCAGAAGACGCACAGCAGTTGGCGATAGTGTCAGGCACAAAGGGTTCACACGCTCGCTTCTCATTCCACGAAAAGAACAGCGCAGGCGAATGGGAAGAGATTATCGCATGTCCGGCGTTCGTCGGCAAAAAGGGCTGGGGAAAAACTCGCGAGGGCGACATGAAGACTCCGACGGGCGTATACACCTTCACGCTTGCTTTCGGGATTGAGGATGACCCCGGCTGTCCGATGGGCTACGTGAAAGTTGATGACTCTCACTACTGGGTCGGGGACTCAAAGTCCGACGTGTACAACCAGTTCATTTCGACGCGCGAATACGACGACTTCAGGAAGAAGGACAGCGAACACATAATCGACTACACGACCGCGTACAAGTACTGCCTGAACATAAGCTACAATGACGACGGCGAACCGGGAAAAGGGAGCGCAATATTCCTTCACTGCCAGACAAAGAATAAGTTTACGGCGGGCTGTGTTGCGATTCCTGAAGAAGCAATGATTGAGGTGCTGCGGCACGTGAAAGATGAGTGCGTTGTTGTCATGGACACGGGAAAGAACATCAAGAACTACTGACACCACACACTCACGAAAACCCCTCCCGGCAATCAGGAGGGGCAAATTCTCTTACTGCAAAACTACTTCAGCACACCGAGTGCCGCATGTGCCGCCGCAATCCTCGCAACAGGTACTCTGAACGGTGAGCAGCTCACATACGTTAATCCGACATTATGACAGAACGCAATACTTGACGGGTTGCCGCCATGTTCACCGCAAATTCCGATGGACATATTCGGGTTGACACTGCGTCCCTTTTCGACCGCCATTTTCACGAGCTGTCCTGGGCCGTCCCTGTCGAGTTCGGCAAACGGATTCTCCTTGAAGACTCCCTTATCGACGTACTGGAACAGGAATTTGTTTTCTGCGTCGTCGCGTGAATAGCCCAAAGTCGTCTGCGTGAGGTCATTCGTTCCGCATGAGAAGAACTGTGCATACTCCGCAAGCTGATCCGCAACAAGTGCCGCTCTCGGAAGCTCTATCATCGTCCCGACAAGATACGAGAAGTTCACGCCCGTAGCTTTCTTGACTTCTTCGGCGATTCTGTCGGCCATTTCCCTAAAGAACTTCATTTCTGCCTTTGTGCCCACTATCGGTATCATCACTTCAGGTTTCACTGTCGCGCCTGCTTTTGTGAGTTCCGCAACAGCCTCAAAGATTGCGCTCATCTGCATCTCGTAAATTTCCGGGTAAATCATGCCGAGCCTGCATCCCCTGAAACCTAACATCGGGTTGTTCTCGTGGAGCTGGTGAACTCTCTCAAGTGTCGCATTGAGGGTCTTTGCTTCTTCCGGCGTGGCTGTCTTGAGGGCTTCAAGAATGTTCGGTTCTTTCGGAAGGAACTCATGAAGCGGCGGATCCAACAGCCTTATTATTACCGGCAGTCCGTCCATTGCTTTGAATATTCCCGTGAAGTCGTCCTTCTGCATGACCTTCAACTTTGCGAGTGCGTCCTTGCGTGCCTCTTTGCCTTCAGCACTCCCCGTCAGCGCAACAATGAGCCTCTGCATTACCGGCAGTCTGTCTACTCCCATGAACATATGCTCAGTCCTGCAAAGCCCGACTCCCTTTGCTCCGAAATCACGCGCTCTCTTTGCGTCTTCGGGGGTGTCAGCGTTCGTCCAGACCTGAAGCCTTGCGTTTTCGTCAGCCCATGCAAGAATTTTCTTGAAGTCGTCGGTGAATGTTGCGTCCACCATTTTTGCTTCTCCCGCTAAGAAGTTGCCCGTCGTGCCGTCAACCGTAACCCAGTCGCCCTTCTTGAAGACTCTTGCGCCGACCGTGAGAGTTTCTTTGTCGACATCGATTACTGCTTCTTCACAGCCGCACACTGCCGGTTTGCCCATTCCGCGAGCAACAACAGCCGCATGTGAGGTCATTCCGCCGCGTGATGTTACGACACCCTGCGACGCGAAAAGTCCGTGAATGTCATCGGGGCTTGTTTCGGGACGTGCGAGGATTGTCGGTTTTCCCTGACGTGCCCATTCTTCAGCCTCATCAGCCGAGAAGACCAGCATTCCTGCTCCTGCTCCGGGTGATGCAGGAAGTCCCTTAGTGATTACGTCCTGTTTTGCGCTCTTGTCGACCTGGCGGTGCAGCAACATTTCGACCTGTTCGGGTGATACGCGGGTTACGGCTGTCTTTGTGTCGATAAGTCCCTCGTTCACCATGTCAACTGCAACTTTCACGGCCGCACTTGCTGTTCTCTTACCGGCTCTTGTCTGCAGAAGGAATAATTTACCGCGCTCAATCGTGAACTCTATATCCTGCATCTCATGATAAGTCTTTTCGAGGTGGCTCGTGAGCCTGCAGAGTTCCTTGTAGATTTCCGGCATTTTCTGTTCGAGTTCGGCAATGGGCATTGGTGTCCTGATACCAGCAACGACATCTTCACCCTGTGCGTTGATGAGGAACTCTCCGTAGAGTTTGTTCTCGCCTGTTGATGGGTTGCGCGTGAAGCATACTCCAGTCCCGCAGTCGTCGCCCAAGTTCCCGAAAATCATCGCGATAACGTTTACTGCTGTTCCTAAGTTGTCGTCTATCTTGTTGATTTTCCTGTAAGTTACTGCGCGCGGAATGTTCCAGCTCTTGAAGACGGCTTCAATTGCCCGGCGTAACTGCACCCAAGGATCTGTCGGGAAGTCATTTCCTGTTGCTTCCCTGTAGATGTCTTTGTACTCCGCTATGAGTTTCTCTAAGTTCTCCGCCGTAATCTTGTAGTCCTGCTTTGCGTCGGTGATGCCCTGTGAAGCTCTTGCGCGTGCGAGTGCTGCCTCGAACAGGTCAAAATTCACCTCGTCAACAACGCTTGAGAACATCTGAATGAACCTTCTGTAGCTGTCGTATGCGAATCTCTTGCTGCCGGAAGATTCAGCGAGTCCCTTGACTGTTTCGTCATTGAGTCCGAGATTGAGAATTGTCTCCATCATTCCGGGCATTGATATAGGTGCTCCCGAACGGACTGACACGAGAAGGGGATTTTTGCTGTCGTTGAACTTTTTGCCGGTTTCTTCTTCGAGCTGTGCGACGTAATTTTTGACATCAGGCCATATCTCGTCCATTATGCCTGGGTTCTGCATGTATTTTCTGCAGACTTCCGTAGTGATTACGAATCCAGCAGGAATGGGAAGGCTTGACTGCTTCATTTTGCAGAGGTTAGCTCCTTTGCCGCCGAGAAGCATACGATTATCGCCGTCGCCGTCTTTGAGGTTATAGACGTAACGTTCTGTAGGCATGATACATCACTCCTAGTGAAAAAATTTTTTGTTGCTATGGGAAAAACTTATTGAATTATAGATAATTTTTTCGTAAAAATCATTTCGCTATTTCTACTAGTCTGTGTAGTTGCCACGCCCGAAAATTGCCGTACAACTTGCATAAAAATTTTTTTGTGGTAAGATTTTCGCGCAATAAAGAAATGGCCTCATCGACTAGTGGTCCAGGTCGTAGCCCTCTCAAGGCTAAAACACGAGTTCGAACCTCGTTGAGGCTACCAAGATTAGAGAATAACAGCTTCCCCGTGAAGAACGCGGAGGCTTTTTTTATGGCAATGATGATTTATAATTAGTGTTCAAAGCGGTGTATTAAGGACGGACAATAATAACGATGAGTGAAAAGACAGCAGAGGAAAAAT
>CAJOED010000061.1:0-455 GCA_905233335.1 uncultured Synergistales bacterium | reverse complement strand
GTGTTGCGTTCGAGGTCGGGCACGAGGACTACAGAGCGTACTGAAACAGTCGGGCAGAGAGTGGAGTCGTTCATGGACGATTTCGAGAAGATGATGGAGCAGAGCCTCATCTCGAACACTGCGCCAAAAACACCCGAAAAGCCTCGTGCAGTTCGCAGAGTTCGGAGCGAAAAGCCTTCAAGTGTTCGTGCTGTGCGTAGAGAGCCGGAAGAACTCCCGAAACCCCAACAGAAAGCTGCACAGTCGCCCAAGCCTAAATCCGTTGCAGTGCTGGGAAAGCCGCAGAACGTGTTGAAGACACCCGATGTTACGCCTGCAGAGCCTCACGATGTGCCGCAACCCTCAGTGCCTGAAACACTCACGGAGAGTGTGCCGCTTGATGTTCCCGAAGCCGTACCAGAGCAGGAAGCACCCGACGTTACGCCCAAAGAGCCTCATGATGTGCCGCAAACCTC
>CAJOED010000060.1 GCA_905233335.1 uncultured Synergistales bacterium | reverse complement strand
TCGTTGCGTGAGATTATCTCTATGAACTCACTGTTGATTCTGTCGGGGAAGCGTGAATGCGTCTCGAAAAATCTTCCTGCACCAGCGAACGTGTCATTCGGCCAGGTGTGAATGCCCTGCAGTGATGGGTTGTCCTCGACGAAGTACACAGCGTGATCGTTGCCGACGTTCACCCCCAGAAAGTTCAAGCCGTGAAATTCGCCGACGTCGATTTTTTCGGGGATTGCTGTAGTGATTGTTCCCGGTCCCATGTTCACGGTGGCACTGCTGACCTTTCCGCCGTCAAAGAATAACTCTATGTCCCTGACCCCGACGGGAGTGTCTATGAGCGTGTGAGTTCTGTCGTGAGGGATTATGCCGTGATCGTAGACGTACTTTGCGACGCAGCGGATCCCGTTTCCGCACATGTAGTCGTGAGAGCCGTCGAGGTTGTAGAGTTGCATGAAGGCATCTGCTTTCTCGGACGGAAGTATTAGTATCACGCCGTCGCCGCCGACCCCGAAATGTCGGTCAGAAATTTTTTTTGCGAGTTCTACGGGGTCATTGATTTTTTCCTCAAAGCAATTAACGTAGACGTAATCATTTCCGCAGCCCTGCATCTTTGTGAACTTCATGAATATCTTTCTCCTTTCGTGAATTGTGTTATTATACCCTGCTATTACGGACGATTTATGATATGAGCATAATAAAAAAACCCTCCCGCAACAATCACGAGAGGGCATAACTTCTCACTGACTTTTACGCAATCACCATAAGAACATCGCCGGTGTTCACGCTGTCGCCGGACTTCACGCGTATCTCCGTAACTTTCCCTGAAGCCGTCGCAAAAACTTCATTCTCCATCTTCATTGCCTCAAGAAGAAGCACAAGATCTCCGCTGTTGACAGAATCGCCCACGTTCACTTTGAGGCTCAAGATTTTTCCGGGCATGGGTGCCGTTACTGTCATTGCGTCGTCAGCAACAGGAGCAGGTGCCGCAGGAGCTTCGGGTGCAGGTGCTGGAGCAGGAGCCGCCGCTGGTGCTGGTGCCGCAGGTGCTGCCGGAGCCGCCGCAACAGGAGCAGGTGCCGCCGACCCCGCGCCCAAACTCTCAACTTCAACCGTGTATGCTGTGCCGTCCACTATTACTCTGTATTTATTGCTCACGTTATTTTTTCTCCTTTCGTTGTGTGTCATTTCCACTTGCGGTTCAACCTGTTAGCATTCAAGCCAATCATGCCCGCAGTCTTCCATCTTGATGTCCAGTAATCACCCTGTATCCCGTGCCCTTCTGCCTGCACCGACAGTATACGGAAATCAGAACTCCCGGTGAACTCCACTATTGCCGCTGTGATTGCCGCGATAATTTTCGTTTTGTCCACGTTAGCAGGTGCAGAGATTTTTGCAGGAGCAGGGGATTTAGTTACTGGTTTCGCGTCTACATCATTTTTTTTTTCGCCGCCGCCCGCAAACAGTTTCATTCCGTAAATTACTCCTGTAAGCACAAGCAGAACTCCGAACACTATCGAGAATGCTACGATGCTGACATTAACAGCTCCGGCAAGCCCTTCAAAATGCATAGTTACTTTTCCTCCTGTCTGTATGTTCTCTAGTGAGGGATTACTCCGTGCTTCTTGGCCGGACGTGTCTCTCTCTTGCTCTCTATTCCTTCAAGTGCCATATAGATTGCTTTGCGCGTCTCTTCAGGCATGATTACACGGTCAACATATCCGCGTTCTGCCGCCCTGTATGGGTTCGCGAATGCTTCTCTGTACTCGTCGATTTTCTCGAGCCTCTTTGCGCTGGGGTCATCTGCAGAGTTGATCTCATTCTTGAAGACAATGCTCGCTGCACCTTCCGCACCCATTACCGCAATTTCCGCTTGAGGCCAAGCAAGCACAACATCAGCACCGAGACTCTTGCTCGACATTGCGAGATACGCACCGCCGTAAGCCTTGCGCAAAATCACACTCACCAGCGGCACACTTGCTTCACTGTAGGCATAAAGTAATTTCGCGCCCTTGCGGATAATTCCTCCGCGTTCCTGATCTGCACCCGGCAAATATCCCGGAACATCAACAAACGTTACTATAGGAAGGTTGAATGCGTCGCAATGTCTGACGAAACGTGAAGCCTTGTCCGAAGCGTTAATGTCGAGGCAGCCAGCTAACACGTCCGCATTGTTCGCGATAATTCCGACGGGACGACCGCCGATTCTCCCGTAACCTGTAACTATATTCTTTGCGAATCCTTCCTGAACTTCCGTGAACTCTCCGTCATCGAGAACTTTCGCGAGCACTTCATGAACATCGTAGCCCTTGTTCGGGTTGACCGGCACTATTTCGCGTAACGTCATGTCTGCACGGTCGGGGCTGTCATTCGTTGCCTTGAAGGGTGCGTCGTCAAGATTATTCAGCGGGAGGTACGATAACACTTTGCGGCGAAACATTCAGCCTCATCCTTTGCGCAGAAATGAGCATTGCCGCTCACCGTGTTGTGCGTTACTGCTCCGCCGAGCTCCTCACTCGTTACTGCCTCACCCGTTACTGCCTTGATGACTTCGGGGCCGGTAATGTGCATTATGCTTTCTTTGTCTACCATAAATATGAAGTCCGTCAATGCAGGACTGTAGACTGCTCCACCTGCTGTCGGTCCCATAATCACGGAGAACTGCGGAATTACGCCGCTTGCGAGGGTGTTGCGCCTGAAGATTTTTCCGTAGCCGTTGAGAGCGTCAGTGCCTTCCTGAATCCTTGCGCCGCCGGAGTCATTGATGCCGATTACAGGACAGCCCATCTGCATAGCCATATCCATAACCTTGCAGATCTTGTCCGCGTGTTTTTCGCCCAAAGAACCTCCGAACACCGTAAAGTCCTGGCTGAACACGAAAACTTTTCGTCCCTCGATAGTTCCCCATCCAGTTACTACTCCGTCCCCCAGGGGCTTCTTCTCCTCAAGTCCGAAGTTATTGCATCTGTGCGTAACGAACTCATCAATTTCCACGAACGAACCCGGATCAAGCAACTGCGCTATACGTTCACGGGCTGTCCCTTTGCCTTTGGACTTCTGCTTATCGACGGCCTCTGCTCCTCCGCCTGCCTGAGACTTTGCGCGTTTCTCGTCAAGTTCTGCACAAAGCTCTTCTATTGTCCGAAATCCCATATTCGACAAGCTCCTCCTTTTTGTGTGTGAGAATTTTTTTGTTGACTATGAATTTGCAACGTAGAATATCATAGAAATTATTTCATTGCAAAGATTGAGGCCGGTATTGTGTGAGCAGTATAGCAGAATAGCCTGCGAGGTGATAATAATGTATGAAGATAACAGCGCAGTAATGGATATTGAGCTTTACGATGACGACACAGAAAAAATACCCAACGAAACGACACTAATGGCAATGGCAGAAAGAGAACCGCACAGAGCAAACGTACCAAACACCCAAGAGACAGCAAGCAGTCAAAAGATTTTGTCAAAGATTGTGAGCGTCTCGAACGTTCCGGCAAAAAAGACCATAACTTAAATGGAAAATTTCAGAAATACCGGGAGTGCTACGTTAAGGGAAACCTTTTGCTAGTGTATGAACTTGGCATGATGGGCAGTACAGAAGTTGTTGCTTTTGTGAGAGCGGGCACTCGTCCAGAAATCTTTGCGGAATAGAGGAAGACACACGATGCAGAAAGAAACATGCACGGTCAGTGAGCCTGGCACAAATCAATACTACACATTCGACAGCAGGGAACGGGGACGCTAACAGGGAGAATGAAGCGGCTGTGTTGCGAAAATTCATAAGTTACGTAGTTACAAAATAAAAACTTGTTGTATAATTATTCAAAATCTTTATGACTACATAGCATTAATCCAATCATGATTTTTCAGGAAGGAAATATTTTTTAGAGATGTTCAGCAGGAAATTTACAGCGTTGATGGTTTTGTTATTCGCTTTATGTTCTGTATGTTACGCTGCAACGGATATAGACCCCGTAGTCCGTGCATGGACTCACGAAACAACCGCAACTGACCGGGATCACGAACAGACAGTGAAGCTCCGAGCGACGTATTACTCGAATGAATACATAGAAGCCCTCGTAGCATCAGAGGCAGAGAAAAACTTATGGACAGCCGACGAAATGGAGAACTACAAATACACCCTGCTGAAGAATCTCAACTTGGCCGAGTCGATACCGTTTCACATTTATATGGAGGTTACCGGGATTCCTGTGTATGCCGGGCCGTTCGACAAACACATACATATGCGCGTCGGTAAAAAAGTATATGAGCCGATAGACTACGACAAACGCTTCAACTTCAGGATACAGGGACAAAGGGACGGCATGGTGTTCTTCCCGCGTTATGACCCCAAGACCGGCAAAGAAATTCTTGCGGGGGCAAAGGATGTACGTGTGATATTCGACAACTCCGTAACGCACGCATTTTCAGGGAGGAGCGACGTACTTTGGGTATGGGATCTCACGAGGGACAGGGGCAAAGTCGGAGGAGGAAAGGCCGCGAATCGTCTTGAAGTCGACCGCCTGCTGAAGAGATCCGACAAGCTCAAAGCCGACAGAGAAGCACTGCAGAAACAGATAGACGCTCTCACAAAAGAGTACAATGATGTAAATTCGCGGATAGATGAGTTGCAGGCACAATAGATAATTACAGGGGAGGCCAAGACAACAGCAGGTTTTGGAGTCGACAGCCTCAAAGCACACAAGGGAGCATTGCAGAAACAGACAGACGCGCCCGATAAAGAGTACAATGATGTAAATTCACGAATAGACGAATTACAGTCGGAATAGATACAATATATACATTTCACAGACAAACGAAAGGAAGTATTAGCAATTATGATCAAGATGGACCGTATCGCTGTACTTACAAGCGGAGGAGACTCGCCCGGAATGAACGCGGCAGTAAGAGCAGTAGCCCGCACATGTATGTTCAATGATAAAGAGTGCATCGGAGTAATGCGAGGTTATGAGGGTCTCATTGAGGGAGATTTCGTAACGCTTGACCGCAAAGCAGTCGGAGGAATAATCCATCACGGCGGAACGATATTACGCACGGCGCGCAGTGAACGCTTCAAGACAGCAGAAGGCCGCGAGGAAGCAGTCGCAAAAATGCGTGAGGCAGGTATTGACGGTCTCGTAGTAATCGGCGGGGACGGTTCATTTCACGGTGCAAAGGCACTTCACGATATGGGCTTTCCGACGATGGGCATTCCCGGAACAATCGACAACGACATAACCGGCACTGATGAGACAATCGGCTTTGACACGGCTGTGAACACCGCACTCGAAGCAATCATGAAGCTCCGTGATACAGCGTCGAGCCACGAGAGATTATTTGTTGTCGAGGTCATGGGCAGGAATGCGGGATTTCTTGCGCTTGAAGTTGCCGTAGCTACTGGTGCAGAGTACGTTGTTGTTCCTGAACTGCCATTAAGCATCGGGGACTTGACGAAACGCCTCAAGAGTTCGTACGCAGAACACAGAAGCCATACGCTGATAATTCTTGCTGAAGGTGTCATGACTGCTGCAGAGATGCGCGAACAGCTACAGGATTCCGGCGGGTATGATGCGCGTGTTACGGTGCTGGGATACATACAGAGGGGCGGACACCCGACGTCGTTCGATGTAGTACTTGCGACGAGAATGGGAGCGTTCGCTACGGAGAATTTATTGATAGGCAAATCCGGCATGATGGTCGGCAATATCAATCACAAACTCACGCTGAGTCCGTTGGAGCGGGCATGGAGCGAGCATAAATCTTTAAGCCCGGAGATGTTGAGCCTCATCAACAAAATGAACTAGTAGTTTCACCACCGGGAGGTGTTGAGTGAATAATGCTTCCCGGTTTCTTACCAAAATATTATTAAGGAAAAGTTTTCATGCCAAGAAAAGCAAAATCACAGGACGAACTGACAGAAGAAATACAGAACAGAAATGACGAGATAACCCCTGAACTTACGCCGGAAGAATTGAGCGAGGAAGTGAGAGAAATTCAGGAGGACTATTACGAGCCGGAGAATGATGAGCCGGAACAGGAAGAGGCAGATACGCGCGGGGCTTCACGAATTATGCGGGGTCGTCGTGAACTGATACAGCACCCGAAACCGAAATACACGTACGCGATGATGGCCTCAAAGAGTGTTGCGGACTTGCGGAAGCTGGCAAAGGAGCTTGATGTGAATATCCCTGCGGCAATACGTAAGGACGACCTCATTTTCACGCTCCTCAAGGCACAGGCAGAGAGCATGAATTACCGTTTCGGCGGCGGGACACTCGAAATACTCCCGGAAAATTTCGGCTTCCTGCGTCCCAAAGGAATGCTCCCGACAGACAGCGACGTATATTTGTCATCATCACAGATAAGGCGTTTCGGTCTGCGTAACGGTGATGTCATATGGGGCTTGATACGTCCCCCGCGAGATCAGGAACACTACGAGGCGTTACTGCGTGTTGAGACGGTGAATTTCACTGACCCGGAACACTCACGGCATCGTCCCATGTTCGCACAGCTTACGCCCATATTCCCGAACGTAAGACTCAGCCTCGAATACGAACCCAAAGACCTTGCGACACGGCTCGTTGACATGTTCGCGCCCATAGGACTCGGACAAAGGGCACTGCTTGTTTCCCCACCGAAAGCCGGAAAGACTACCCTGCTGAAACGCATAGCCCGTGCGATTGCGGCAAATTCCCCCGACATAATCATAATGGCCTTGCTGATTGACGAACGCCCGGAAGAAGTTACCGACATAGCGCGCTCAATTGACGGTGAAGTTATTGCGTCGACGTTTGACCGTCCTGCTGATGAACATATACGGGTGGCCAATCTTGCGCTTGAGAAGGCAAAAAGGCTTGTTGAGGCAAAAAGGGATGTCGTGATTTTGCTTGACAGTATTACGAGGCTGGCGAGGGCATCGAACTTGACTGTACCTCCGTCGGGACGAACTTTGTCGGGCGGTCTTGATCCGTCGGGGCTGTATTTCCCGAAAAGATTTTTCGGTGCGGCGCGTAACTTTGAGGAGGGCGGAAGTCTCACGATAATAGGGACTGCACTCACTGATACCGGCTCAAGAATGGACGATGTTATTTACGAGGAGTTCAAGGGCACGGGGAACATGGAGCTTCACTTATCACGTAAACTTGCGGAACAGAGAATATTTCCTGCAATCGACATCACAAAGTCCGGGACACGCCGTGAGGAGCTGCTGATACCTGACGACGAACTCAAAAGGTTATGGATTTTGCGCAAGAGGATAGCGGGAGTTGATGAGGCAGGAGCGTTGAACTTGATACTCGACAAGCTGAAGCAGACGGAGAACAACAGCGAATTTCTGAATGCCATAAAGTTAGCGTAAATAACAGAAGGGATTTTGTGAAGTAAAAATGTTGCTTACGAGATTGAAGCGTGCGGCAAAAAGTAACGGCTTTATCTCACGTTTTGTTTGGGGTGTGCTCAATGTGAGGGGCGTACGTAATGCGTGGTCGTTCATGAAGTGGCACATGTATAAAGCGTTCGTGAAGTTCAATGCTGACGGCCTCAACACGACGGAGAAACGCGACAAAAAAATTATCGTATCAATCACGAGCCACCCGGGAAGGATTGACATGGTGCCGTACGTCATTGCGTCAGTCCTGAAACAGAGCATGAAGCCCGACAAGATAATATTATGGCTTGGCATCGGAAAATTCCCGGACAACAAACTCCCCAAAGTTTTCGAGAAAGTGAAAGCATGCGGAGTTGAGGTGAAATTTCGCGAGGACATCAGAGCGCACACGAAATATTTTTACGCAATGACGGAATATCCTGACGACATAATCATTACGCTTGATGATGATTTTGTGTATGAGTTCGATGTGATAGAGAAACTTTATGCCTCGTATCTTGAGCACCCTGAATGTGTATCAGCAATGCGTGCCGACACAATGACAGTTTCGGGTGATACGGTGAGGCTTGACATCATACCGGACGAGATCAAAGGCAGAGAAGCGAATAATTTATGCCCGCACGGTGTGAGCGGTGTATTGTATCCTCCTCATTGTGTGCACCCTGAAGCGTTCAACGTTGAAGCCATGAAGAAGTTATGTCCGCTTGCTGATGATATATGGCTGAAGATTATGGAACTCTTGAACGGGACAAAAGCAGTCCTTGCGATTGATAAACAGAGAGTGCCTGGCTGGCTTGTTGACGGTTCGCAGGCTATAGCGTTGTGGCATGAGAATAATGCGGGCGGTAATGACCGACAGTTGAGGGCAGTAATCGATGCATATAACACTTGGCCGAAAAACGGAAAGACAATACTAGAGATGATACAGGAAGGGTAGAAACGAATTGCGAGAAAAAATCATAGAGGCAGCACACAAACTTGAACACGATATGACGGAAGCACTGACTCGGCTTTGTCGTATTCCGGCAATATCACCTCACAACGGCGGCACGGGAGAAGAAGCAAAAATACATGAGCTTGAAGCGATAATCTCCGGGCTTGGCCTGACAGGAGCACGAACACACATTGAGCGCGTCGACGATGACACCATGTCCCGTCCCTCACTCTTTCTCGAATACCCCGGCAGAAACTCACGGCGAATATGCATACTCTCACATGTTGACGTTGTGCCCGAAGGCGACAGAACAGCATGGACTCTTGACCCGTTCAGCCCGGAAATTCGCGGCACAAGGTTATACGGACGCGGAGTCAGCGATAACGGCACGTGCCTGGTGTCCTCACTGTTTGCCCTGAAAGCGTTAGTCGATGCGGGAATTACGCCGGAATACAGCATACTGTTAGCGTTCGTTGCGGACGAGGAAATGGGCAGTCATTACGGCCTCGAACCGTTATTAGAGCGGGGAATATTCCGTGATGACGACTTGGTGATAGTGCCTGACAGCGGGAACGATGCGGGAGATTTTATCGAGATTGCCGAAAAAGCCATGTGGAAGCTCTCGTTCACAGTTACTGGGAAACAGGTACACGCTTCACTGCCGCACAAGGGGATAAACGCCTGCCGAGTTGCGAACATGCTGGCGTATGAGGTTGACGAGGCACTGCACAAAGCGTTTCAGGAGGAGGACGCTAGGTTTGACCCGCCGTTTTCGACGTTCGAGCCGACTCGGAGACTCGCGAATGTTCCTGCTGTGAATATCGTTCCGGGACGTGAATGCTTTGATTTCGACTGCCGCGTATTACCGGGAGTGTCGCTTGATGATGCATTTGATGTCGTCGAGAAAATTCGCAGGGACGTAGAGCGTCGTACGGGTGCAAAGATTGAGCTTGTTGTTGACAGGACAGATGCGGCCAAGCCCACCAGCCCCGATGATGAAGTATGCGCGTTGCTCGTGAGGAGTGTGCGCAGTGTTCTAGGTATTGAGCCGAAAACAGGCGGTATCGGCGGAGGAACTTTTGCGGCGTTGTTCCGGCGTAAGGGGATACCTGCTGTCGTATGGAGCCAGGAATGCGGCGGGGTTGCGCATCAGCCCGATGAGTTCACGGAGATCAGCTATCTCGTGAATAATGCGGCAGTGTTTGCGCAGATGATGGCCGGAGAGTAAAATAACTTCGTGCTCCCTGCATGACTTTTACAGGGGGCAATAACTTACGGAAAGGAATATTTGACGATGACAGGTAATTTTGCTAGAATCGACCATCGAC